>CAXTDH010000080.1:0-9283 GCA_964242405.1 uncultured Rhizobacter sp.
CATGAACGACGACTCGCTTTCCAAACTGGCCGGCGCTGGCGCCGACGCCGCACAGTCACTCGCCTCCGACATGGACCCGCGCTTCGACCCGGCCGCCTCCGGCGTCGAGGATGCGGTCGAGCAGGTGCAGAAGTCCGCCCAGCAGCAGCTCGACGAGATGGCTGCCGCCTGCAGTGCCTGGGTGCGCGACAAGCCGTTCCAGGCGCTCGCAGTGGCGGCCGGCCTGGGCTTCCTGCTCGGCCGCGTCGGTCGCTGAAAGGGGTATCGGTGCGAGAGTCGTCGTCAACCCGTCCTGCTTCCACTCGGCCCGGCACCGTTCCGCCGGCCACCTCGCCATCAGCGCTCGACCTGGTGAGGTCGCTGCTCAACGACATCCCGAGGATGATCAGCGAGCGGGTGCAATTGCTTGCGCTCGAACTGAAAAGGGCGCGCAAGGCGCTCGTCGTCATTGCGGCCCTGGTCGTGACGGCGGCGCTGCTGCTGTTGACGGCCTGGTTCGTGCTGTGGGGGGCGGTGGTCGCCGCGCTGATTCAGGCGGGTCTGGCGTGGGGGTGGGCGGTTCTGATCGTGCTGGTCGTGAACATCGGCGCTGCTGTGGCTGCGTTGCTCTATGCCAGTTCGCTCGGCCGCTTCCTGGCGCTGCCGGCGACCATGCGCCACCTGACGCTCGCCCGGCATGACCCGGGTCGGGCGCAGCGTGCGCCGTTCACGTCGGGTCAGAGCGCTGGCTTCAGCGGCGCTTCGGCGTCGACAGTCTCCGGATTCGCTCCGGGCACCGGCCCGACGATGCGTGCCAGCGCTGCTGCACCCGTGGCGCCGTCTTCTTCGACCGCCTCGAAGGGGACACACCCATGACGGATCACATGACGGCGGGCAATGCGGCCGCGAAGAACGAAGCCGAGGAAGACCTCGACACCTTGATCCGGGAGGCCGAGTTACGAGTCGTCGAGGCCGATCGGGCCTGGCAGCGGCACGGCGAACAGCTCTCGGTGTCGTTGCGCAGCCACGCCGGCACTGCCAGCAAGGTCGGCATCTGGGGCGGCGTCGGCCTCGCGGTGGCGGCGGTCGGCACGGGGCTGCTGCGCTGGCGGGCCAAGTCGCGGGCGAGGGCCGAGGCGAAGACGGTCGTCGGCCGGGCGAAGGGGCTGGCCCAGGGCCTCGCGAAGGGGGTGGCCGACAAGTGGGCCGGCCTGACCGGGCAGCCGGCCCAGGCGGCCGCTTCCGCACCTTTGCCGCGTCGGCCGACCTCCAGGGTCTGGGAGTTGGTGGTGACGACCGTCGGTTTGTTGCTCGGCGCGGCCGCGCGGACCGGTCTCAAATCGTCGTCTTCATCGAAGGGAACTGGCGTGACGCCTTTGGTGCTCAGTCTCGGGTTGCCGATGTTGAGGCGTTGGCTGGGCTCGCAGAGCGCGACACAGAAGCCGAAGACGCGGCGCTGAGGTGGGTGCGATGCGCTGGCGGGCGGCCGGCGCGGACGGCTGTCGTTCACCCCGCCCTGGGCGGCGCCGCTGCCTTCAACGCGGCCACGTCGTGCCGGACCTCCTTCAAGGCGGCGAGCAGCGGCGACGCCTTGCCCGACACGATCGCCCCGCCCAGCACCAGCAGGTCGGTCACCAGCGAGGTGACGTGTTCGAATTTGTCGAACGACGCCAGCCGCTGCGTCGCCTGCGCCAAGGTGTCGACCAAGGCCTGTTGATCGTCGAGCTCGAAGTCCAGGGTGCGCCGCGAGGCCTCGAAGAACAACTGGTTGGCGATGCCGCGCAGGCGTTGCTCCTCCTGCAGCCGGCCGAATATCTCGCCGCTCGACAGTGCCCCGGCCTCTGCCTTCAACCGCCGATCGTAGGCATCGGCAGCGGCGGTCAGCTGATGAGCGGCCGCGCGCACGTCGTCGGCGGTCCGGAGTGCCGGTGTTGCCGGCTGGTTCGTCGTGATCGTCATCGTCGATTCCTTCGTGATGAGCGCCCGTCGCACTCGATAACCGAGTCCCCGCGCCGCGGGCTGATCCGCGCGATCTATCGAATCATTTCGAGAGACGCACGGGCGGCGCGCAACTCCGCTGCCGCGGATTCGAGCCGACCACGGAGGGAGGCCTCCTGCAACTCGTCGAGGTGCTGCGCCATGTCGGCGTGGGCACGGCCAACAGCGTCCAGCGACGAGAGCACGCTGCTCATCCGGCGCAGGCTGACGGTGTAGTCGCGCGCCAACCCGGCTTGCCGATCGGTCGCGAGCAACCGCAGCAACGGCGGCACATCCCGGGCCAGCACCGCGACGCCCAGGGTGTCGTCGACCAGCCGAGCATCGTTCGCGACCTGGGCACGCCAGTCGGCGGCCACTGTGCGCAGCGCATCCAGGATGCGCATGGCATCGCGCCCGCCGCTGCGCGCCAATTCCTTGACCGCGCGTTCGCGAGCCGGTTGCAGGTTGAAGTCGGCGAGTGTCTTGAGCAGGCCGCCCGCGGCTTCCAGGGTCCTCCGGTCGAGGCTCCCGCCGGCGAGCGATTTGATGTCGCCGCCGACCGACTTCGCCACCGCCAGCGTCGCCAGGTCGTCGCCGGCGAGTCGGGCGAGCATGCTGAAGTAGTCGCCGAGCAGCTTCTCGAGCTCGAGTGCCGCATCGACCTGCAGCTGGCGCTGCGCGCGCAATGCCTTGCCGGTCGCGGCCAAGGGTACCGACGGCGATGCCGCACCGGGCGCAGGCGACGGAGCGGCGGCGGGGGCGAGCAGGTAGGGCCCGCTCGTCGTAGCGCTGTCGACATAGGCGCTCGCCGCCAGCGGGTAGCTGGTGGACACGCTCAGCGCGGAGCGGCTGAAGTCGCGCACCGGCTTCAGATTGCTGCAAGCAGCCGCGGACAGCGTGAGCAGCAGGCCGAGGACGGTTCGCCTCAGGGCATGTTCGAACATCGCCAGCACCTTCCTCCGACAGTCGATGAGCCGCAATGTAGCAGTGCGAGGCCGGCCTCGGTGCGACGACGCCTGCAGTGCGATGACACCGTCGTGCGACGCCCGCGGCAGTGCGACGACACCGGCTGTGCGATGACACCGTCGTGCGGCGCCACCGGCAGTGCGACGCCCCGTCAGTGCAGCTGCCCGCCGGTCTCGGTGATGTCGTACCGGATCGAACAGGCCGTGGCGATGGCGATTCGAAGGCCGTCGACGATCGTCGCCAGGGCCATGCTCGGCTGCCCCGGATGGCGGGCGGCCTGCTCGGTGAGGAACGGAATATGGATGAAGCCGCCACGAACCGGTGCGTTTCGTGTGCCGGCGGCGGCCTCCGGATCGGCCGCTTGCGCTGCGACCGCCAGCCGGTGCATCAGGCCGTAGAACACGTGGTTGCAGACGAACGTGCCGGCGGTGTTGGAGACCGAGGCCGGGATGCCGGCGCGTCGCAGGTCGCGGACGATCGCCTTGATCGGCACGGTCGCGAAGTAGGCAGCCGGGCCGTCGGCCACCACGGGCAGGTCGATCGGCTGGTGCCCGGCGTTGTCGGCGATCCGGCCGTCGTCGAGGTTGATCGCCACCCGCTCGATCGACAATTCGCTGCGGCCGCCGGCTTGCCCGACCGCCAGCACGAGGGTCGGTCGCAGCTCGGCGATGGCCCGGTCGAGCACCTCGAGCGCCTCACCGAAGACGCACGGCAACCGCCGCGCATGGACAGTGGCGGCGACGTCGCCACCACTGCGGCCCGCGGTGTCGCGGCCGAGGCACTGCCAGCCGTCGAGCGCCAGCGCCGCTTCCCAGGACGGGTTCACGGGTTCGCGGTCGAAGGGATCGAAGCCGGTGAGAAGCACCCGGCCCGGTTCGCGCTCAGGTCGCGCCATGGCGAGCGGCCAGGGGCAGCGTCTCGACCCGGCCGTCCGCGTGGCGCGCGAACCGGCCCGGCTCGGCGCCATGCACGGGCGCATCGTCCGGCCACGGCCAGCCGCCGAAACCGGTGCGCTGGTAGTCGGCGTACGCCTGCCGCAACTGCGCCTCGGTGTTCATGACGAAGGGGCCGTACTGGGCGACCGCCTCGCCGATCGGCCGTCCCTGGAGCAGCAGCAACTCGGCAGGCGCGTCGCCGTTCAGCAGTTCGACCGACGCGCCGGCGCGCAACTCGATCGCGGCGTGCTCGTCAACGGCCTGACCCGCAACAGCCACCGATGCGCCCTTGAAGAAGTAGAGCATCCGCCGTGCGCCTGGGCCGATCGCCGCGGGCAGCGTCCAGCGTGCACCGGGCGCCATCTTCAACGTCCAGATCGCGACATCGGCGTCCGGCTGGCTGGCCCAGGACGCGGGTGGCGGCGACAACGGCTCGTGGGGCCGGTCGGCGCCGCCCCAGCGACCGGCGATGCAGGTGATTTCGGTCGTGCGGCCGCCGTCGTCGGTGACGACGATGCGCGGGATCCGCTCGGCCCAGAACATCGTGAAGTGCGGCTCGGCCATCTTGCTGCGCGCCGGCAGGTTCAGCCAGATCTGGAACAACTCGAGCGGGTTGGGCGCCGTTCGGTCGAGCAGCGGGAATATTTCCGCATGGACGATGCCGTTGCCGGCCGTCAACCATTGAACGTCGCCCGCGCCGAAACGAGCACTCGCGCCCAGCGAATCGGAATGGTCGATCAGGCCATTGCGCACGATGGTCACCGTCTCGAAGCCGCGGTGCGGATGCGACGGGAAGCCCGGCACCGTCATGCCGTGGTACATCCGCCAGCCGTCCTTGCCGGCGAAATCCTGGCCCATCTGCCGACCGACGAGCGAGGCCGCCGGCCCGTGAGCCGCGTTGCCGGGCGGGTAGGCGTCGTCATGGTGGACGCAGAACAGGAAAGGGTCGATCGTCTGCCACGGGAAGCCGAGCGGCTGCACGCGCAGGATTTCAGATGAGGGCATGGGATGTCGTTCCGGTCGGTGACGGGAAAGTCTAGCGATCTTTGCGCCTGCATCCGTTCGTCGGTGCGGACGGGGTTCAGGCGGAACGCGGACAAGCGCAGCGCTGTATATTTACGGATACGACGCTGGTGCTGGTAGCCACAACCGTGCCCCGGCTCGACTCGCCTTCCAACTCATCCTGACAAACCCATGCCCCGACGCTCCGTGTTGCGCAAGGCCTTGCACATTGCGGCCCTCGTCGTGCCCTGCGGGCTCGCGAGCTGGGACGCTTCTGCCGCGCGCTCGACCGAGTTGGTGGTGGGTGGCGCCGTCGCGACGCCGGCGCACTACGATCTGGCCGGCTTGTCGGCCTTGCCCGCGGTCACCCAGACCGTCAGCTTCGTCGCCGGCACTGCACCGCAGACCCACACGTACACGGGTGCGAGCCTGTGGAGCGTGCTGTCGAGCGCCGGCATCACGGTCAACGCCAACAAGAACGATGTGTTGAACCGCTACGTTCAGGCGACCGGCAGCGACGGCTATCGAACCGTGTTCTCGCTCGGCGAATTGAACCCCAGCTTCGGCAATCGAGCCGATCTGGTCGCCTATTCGGAATCGACCGCTTCCGGCCCAGCGCCACTCGCCGGGGACGGCTTCGCCCGGGTGACCGCGCCCGGCGACGTCAAGGGCGGCCGCTACGTTTCGAATCTGGTGGACCTGGACATGCGCAGTTCGGGCTCGACCGTGGCCGGAGCCGGCGGCGGCCTTTCGACCGCCTTCGCGGTGTCCGGCGCGGTCGACGCTGCTGCCAGCTTCGATCTGGCGACGCTCAAGAGCTTGCCGGCGACGACACTGACGGTCGGTACCAACACCTACACCGGCGTCAGCTTCTGGGACTTCCTGAACCGCGACGTCGGTCTGGCACTCGACTCGTCGGTCAAGAACGACGTGCTGAATAAATACGTCGTCGCGACCGGCAGCGACGGCTACAAGTCGGTCTTCTCACTGGGCGAACTCGACGCCGAGTTCGGCAATCAGCCGGATCTGATCGCCTACGACGAGAACGGCGGCTCGCTGGGTGCCGACGGCTTCGCGCGCATCGTCGTGCCGAACGATCTTCGCGCAGGGCGCTGGGTGTCGAACTTGATCAGCCTGGTGGTTTTCACCGCCGCGCCGGTGCCGGAACCGGCCGGTTGGGCGCTGATGCTGGCCGGGCTCGCGGTCGTCGGCCTTGCGCGTCAGCGGCGCCGCGCCGCGCCCGGCAGGCGAACGGCCTGCTGACTACGCGCCATCAGGCGTGAAGCGCAGCGCGTAGCCGTTCATGCAGTAGCGCAGGCCGGTCGGCTTCGGGCCATCGTCGAAGACGTGGCCGAGGTGGCCGCCACAACGCCGGCAATGAACTTCGGTGCGCACCATGCCGAGGGTGCTGTCCTTGTTTTCAGCGACCGCCATCGGCAGCGGTTGCCAGAAGCTCGGCCAACCAGTGCCGCTGTCGAACTTCGTCTTCGACGAAAACGCATCGAGGTTGCAGCCGGCACAGGCGAATTTGCCCGAACGGTGCTCTTTGTTCAGCGGGCTGCTGAAGGGCGCTTCGGTACCTTCGTGACGCAGGATCTGATAGGCCTCCGGCGACAGGCGCTTCTTCCATTCGGCGTCGCTGTAGCTGACTTCGAACTTGCCGGCATCGGCCGCGAAGGCGGTCACCACGGAAGTGCCGAAGGTCGAAACCACGGCGACGCCTCCGGCTGCTCGGGCGCCGTCGATCAGCAGCTTGCGCTTGGACAGGTTCATGTGCGAGCTTCCCTTTCGTCCTGATGAAGTGACTCGGCAGGCGCAGCGAGGGCGCCGATCAGCGCGCCTTTTCGTGTTCGGCCAGGCCGATCGCCTTGTAGTCGTAGGTTGGATAGAACTCCGTCCGGTAGGTTCCCCAGGCGGTGTCTTCGAGCACCCGGTTCACTTCCCGCAGCCGCGACGCCGGCAGGCGCAGTGTGATGACCTGGCCGATGCCCATCTCGACGTACCAGCTCACCACCTCCATGCCGGCTGGCGGGAAGGCCTTGTAGAACCCTTGCCGAGCGAGCTGCGCATTCAGCTCGCTCAAGGGCCGCGACTGGTCGTGACGCAGGAAGATCGTCAGCATGACCGCGTTGTCGGCGGTCGGCGCGGCGCTGCTGGCGGCGGTGGGCGACGAGGCGGTGGGCGACGCGGGCGCTGACGCAGCAGTTTGCGCCAAGGTGCCGCCGCCACAGCAGGCCGCCGCCACGAATGCAGCGGTCGACATGAAACGCCCGACGATCTGCCGTTGCGGCCTTACCACCCTGGTCTCCACTGCCGTTCACAGCCCGGGGCGTTGACAACCCGGAGGAGCAGCGCCCGATCGTTCAAGCGGGAGCCTTGGGCGCATAGCCGAGCACCGCCTTGACCTCGAGAAACTCGCCGAACGCATGGTCGCCCCACTCCCGGCCGTTGCCCGACTGCTTGAAGCCGCCGAACGGCGCGTTCAAATCGACCGGCGCGCTGTTGATGTTGACCTGGCCGGCGCGCAGCCGCGACGCCACCTTGCGCGTCGCCTCGACATCCGTGCCCGAGACATAGGCCGCCAGCCCGTACGGCGTGTCGTTGCCGATCGCGACCGCCTCGTCGACCGTGTCGTAGCCGATGACAACCAGCACCGGGCCGAAGATTTCCTCGCGCGCGATCGTCATCTGGTTGGTGACGTGGCCGAAGACGGTCGGCCGGACGTAGTAGCCGGTCGTCAGGCCTTCGGGCTTGCCCGGGCCGCCAGCGACCAGCGTCGCGCCCTCCTCGATGCCTTTGTGGATGAGCGTCTGGATCTTGTCCCACTGCATCGCCGAGACCACCGGGCCGAGGGCGGCGCCGCTGCTCACCGGGTCACCGACGGTGGTCGCGCCGACGACATCCCGGGCGATCGCGAGCACTTCTTCCATCCGGGCGTTGGGCACCAGCATCCGCGTCGGCGCGTTGCACGACTGGCCGGAATTGCCCATCACGCCGGCGATGCCCGCCTTGACGGTCGACTTCAGGTCGGCGTCCGGCAAGAGGATGTTGGGCGACTTGCCGCCGAGTTCCTGGTGCACCCGCTTGACCGTCGGCGCGGCGTTGCGCGCCACTTCGATGCCGGCCCGGGTCGAGCCGGTGAAGGAGACCATGTCGACCTCCGGATGGCTCGAGAGCGCCGTGCCGACCGTCGGCCCGTCACCGTCGACGAGGTTGAAGACGCCGGCGGGAAACCCGGCGGCCGCCAGGATCTCGGTCCAGATGTGGGCCGAGAAAGGGGCGATCTCGGACGGCTTCAGGATCATGGTGCAGCCGACCGCGAGCGCCGGCGCCACCTTGCAGGCGATCTGGTTGACCGGCCAGTTCCAGGGCGTGATGAAGGCGCAGACGCCGATCGGCTCCTTGACGATGAGCGTCGAGCCGCGCTGCTCCTGGAAGGCGTAGGTCTTGAGCACGTTCACGGCCGTCTGCAGATGCGCCATGCCCATCGCCGCCTGCGCCTGCTTGGCGAGCTTGGCCGGTGCGCCCATCTCTTCGGTGATGGCGGCGGCCATATCGTCGTAGCGCTTCTTGTACTCCGCCACCGCGCGTTCGAGCAGCGCCACGCGCTCGTCGACGCTGGTCTGCGACCATGCCGGGAAGGCGGCGCGTGCCGCCCTGACCGCCCGGTCGGCATCGACGGCCGAGCCCATCGAAATCCGGCCGCAGACGGCTTCGGTCGCCGGGTTGATGACGTCGAGCGTCTTCGGTTGCGCCGGGTCGACCCATTGGCCGTCGATGTAGAACTGGAGGTAGTCGCGCATGATGTCTCGATTCGAAAATAGGGGGCGGCGATGGGTTCGCAGCGGGGTATCCGATCTGTCTCCCAGGCAGGATACAGCCTCGTGCGGCCGGGCCGACCCGCCTAGCGCCCCTCGCTCGCCTCCAGCACCGCCCACTCCTCGTCGCTGTAGAGCCGCGAACGGGTCAGGAAGCGCAAGCCCTCCGGGCCTTCGAGCGAGAACATGCCGCCGCGACCGGGCACCACATCGATGATGAGATGGGTGTGCTGCCAGTACTCGAATTGCGGCCCGCTGATGTAGAACGGCGCGCCGCCGATCTCGCCGAGGCGCCGGTCGTAGTCGCCGATGATGAAGTCGCCTTGCGCGAAGCACATCGGCGCGCTGCCATCGCAGCAGCCACCCGACTGATGGAACATCAGCGGGCCGTGAGTTGTGGTGAGCTTGGCGATCAGGTCGAGCGCGGCATCGGTGGCGGTGACGCGCAGGACTTCCGGGGTGGGCATGCGGGGCGGTTCGGGATGAGGGTGGCGCGAGCTGCCCTTCGATCAGAAGAAGCCGAGCTTGTTTTCACTGTAGCTGACCAGCAAGTTCTTCGTCTGCTGGTAGTGGTCGAGCATCATCTTGTGGTTCTCCCGGCCGATG
>CAXTDH010000081.1:0-6822 GCA_964242405.1 uncultured Rhizobacter sp.
CGCGCACCATGCCGCGGGCCTTGTGCATGAAGCACTTGGTGCCCTGCATCGTGACAATGCCGGCGGCATCCTGGCCACGGTGTTGCAGCAGGAGCAGCGCGTCATAGATCAGCTGGTTGACCGGGCTCTTGGAGATCACGCCAACGATGCCGCACATAGGTTCCGCCTCGGGGAGTTTGTTGATGATGCAACTGAAAGGGCAGATAGGGCTCGACCAGACGGACCGCCGCTTCCAGCCAGGGTACGGCGCGTGATCGTTGCCAGCTCTCGCTCCGGGACCAAGGCGTCAGTCCGACCAGCAGGGCGACGACCAGCAGCACCAGCACCCCGCGCACCGAGCCGAACACGCCGCCGAGCAGCCGGTCGACGCCGCCGAGGGGCGTGCTGCGGATCAACGACCGCAGCAGGCGCGCCAGCAGCCCCCACGCGACCAGCGTCAGGACGAAGACCGACGCCACCGCGATGACCTGGTTCACCGTCGAGCCCGACGGCCCGACACGGACGTAGGCCAGGAGTTCGGGCGACAGCCACACCACCGCCAGGTAGGCGACGAACCAGCCGATGAGCGACATCAGCTCGAAGACGAAGCCGCGCAGCAGGCCGGTCAGCACCGACAGCAGCAGGAAGCCGGCGATCCCGAGGTCGACCCAGCCGATGTCCAGCCAGGCGGTGTCGGTGGCCATCGCGTGCGGTGCGCGTCACAACACCAGCACCACGGCGCTCAGGCCGGCGCTGCGCGCCTTGGCGAGCGCCTTGTCGGCTTCGTCCCGGGTCGGGAACGGGCCGACGCGCACCCGGATGCGGTTGCCCGCCGGTGTCGTGGCGACCTGGGTATAGGTCTTGAGGCCGAGGCGCTCGATTTTCGTCCGGGTGCCCTGCGCGGCGTTCGCATCGGCGAAGGCGCCGACCTGGACGATGTAGCGGCCCGCGTCGGTCGCGGCCGCTGTCATCGGGCCTTTTCCTTCCAGCAGGGCCCGGGCACGGGCGCCGTCGTCGCCTGGGCCTGGGGCCGGGCCTGCACCGGCACCTGCACCTGCACCTGCCTTGCGGTCCGCGGGATCTGCCTTGGCGACTGCTTTGGAGTCGACTTTGCCGACCTCCGGCTTGCCGGCAAGCTTCGGCGACGCGGCGTGGCTGGAACCGGCATCGGCCGGATGCGACGAAGCCGCCGATGCGCCCGTGCCGGCAGATTCCTCCCGCGACTCGGTGATCACGTCGTCCGCAAGCCCGGACCGTTCGGTTACGCCGCCCTGGCCCGCCAGCGTCGATGACGAACCGAGCGGCGCCGGAGCCCGCACGGGCGGCGCGACCAGCGGCGGCGCCCCTTCCTTGCGTGGAATCTCGATCGGGATGTCGACCGGAATCGGCCGCGGCTGGGTCTCGAAGACCAGCGGGAAGCCGACCACGCCGATCGCCAGCAGCACCACGGCGCCGATCAGCCGCTGCCGGGCGCGGGTACGAGCCTGCTGCACGTCGTCGACCGGCTCGCTGACCGGGCTGGACTCGCTCTTGCGCTTGAAGATGGACAAAAGACCCATGCGATGGTGTGTACCGGGCACACGCAGCCGGCCCGCGCCATGAGCCTCCAAGACCCGGGCAGCTGACCCGCGCTGCAACCGACTTCCGGCTGCGCCGCGCCAGGCGGGCCGCTCAATCAGACGGCATGCGCACCGGTCAGCCGGGGAATGCCATCCTTCAGCACACCACCGACGGTGTGGAACGAGCCGAAAACAACGATTCTATCAGCCGGGTCGGCTCCCGCCAGGGCGGCCTGGAGGGCGGTCATGGGGTCCGGATGGCAGGCAACGCTGACGGGCCCGGGGCCGGCAAGGCTCAGGGCCGCATGCTCACGGGCCAGCTCCTCCGCGGTCGCCGCTCGCGGCAGGGTCAGGTCGCTGAAGTGCCACGCGTCGACCAGCGGTGCCATGCGGGTGAAGATGGCGTGCAGGTCTTTGTCGCGCATGACCCCGAAGACGGCGTGCGTGCGCGGAAAGAAGCCCATCTGGTCGAGGTTCTGGGCGAGTGCGGCGACGGCATGCGGGTTGTGGGCTACATCGAGCACCAGCGTCGGCTGGCCCGGGACGATCTGGAACCGTCCGGGCAAGTCGACCAGGGCGATGCCGGATCGGACAGCCTGCGCCGTGATCGGCAGCCGGTCGCGCAAGGCTTCGAAGGCGGCCAGCGCGCCGGAGGCATTGAGCAGCTGGTTGGCGCCGCGCAGCGCCGGGTAGGCGAGGCCGTTGAAGCGCTTGTTTCGGCCGGCCCAATTCCACTGCTGCTTGTCGCCGGCGTAGTTGAAGTCGCGACCGAAGCGCCAGAGGTCGGCGCCGATGGCCGCGGCGTGGTCGATGACGCTCTGCGGCAGCATCGGGTCGCTGACGATCACCGGCCGGCCGGCGCGCATGATGCCGGCCTTCTCGAAGCCGATCGCCTCGCGAGTCGAGCCGAGGTACTCCGTGTGGTCGATGTCGATGCTGGTGATGACGGCGCAATCGGCGTCGATCGCGTTGACGGCGTCGAGCCGGCCGCCGAGGCCGACTTCGAGGATCACCAGATCGAGCGGCGTCTGCGACAGCAGCCGGGCGATGGCCAGCGTGGTGAATTCGAAATAGGTGACCGCCATGTCGCCGCGCGCCGCCTCGACCGCCTCGAAGTGCGGCAAGAGGTCGGCCGCCGACACCATGGCGCCGTTCACCCGGCAACGCTCCTCGAAGTGGACGAGGTGCGGCTTGGAGTAGAGGCCGACGCGGTAGCCGGCCGCCAGCGCGATCGCTTCCAGGATGGCGCAAGTCGAGCCCTTGCCGTTCGTGCCGGCGACCTCGATCACCGGCACCTCGAAGCGCAGGCCCAGGCGCTCGACCAGCCGCTGGCTGCGCGCCAGCGTCATGTCGATCTCGCGCGGGTGCAGCCGCAGGCAGCGCTCCAGCCAGCCGTCCAGGGTGGTCGGCCTGGCGGGGTCGGCGGCCATCAGAGTCGCATCGGTCGGCACGAACGGTGTCAAACCACGGCGTCGGCGCTCTGCCGCTGCAGCATCGACACCGCACGGGCGATGCGGCCGCGCAACTCGCGCCGGTCGACGATCATGTCGATGGCGCCTGTCTTGAGCAGGAACTCGGCGCGCTGAAAGCCTTCCGGCAACTTCTCCCGGACCGTGTTCTCGATCACCCGCGGCCCGGCGAAGCCGATCAGCGCCTGCGGTTCGGCGATGACGACATCGCCGACGAAAGCGAAGCTCGCCGACACGCCGCCCATCGTCGGGTCGGTCAGCACGCTGATGTACGGCAGCCGCGCCTTCGCCAGATGCGTCAGCGCCGCGTTCGTCTTGGCCATCTGCAGCAGGCTCAGCAGGCCCTCCTGCATGCGGGCACCGCCGGTCGCCGTGAAGCTGATGAACGGCGTCTTCTGCTCGATCGCCGACTCCACACCCCGCACGAAGCGCTCACCGACCACCGAGCCCATCGAGCCGCCCATGAACTCGAATTCGAAGCAGGCCGCGACCACCGGCACGCTGTGAATCGCCCCGCCCATCACCACCAGCGCGTCGGTCTCGCCGGTGTGCTCGAGTGCATCCTTCAGCCGTTCGGTGTACTTCTTGCTGTCCTTGAACTTCAGGGCATCGACCGGCAGGATCTCCTGGCCGATCTCGAAGCGCCCTTCCGGGTCGAGGAAAGCATCGAGCCGCGCCCGGGCGCCGATGCGGTGATGGTGGGTGCACTTCGGGCAGACGTTGATGTTCTGCTCGAGATCGGCCTTGTAGAGCACGGTGTCGCAGGCCGGGCATTTGATCCAGAGCCCCTCGGGCACCGTGCGGCGCTCGGAGCGCTCGTTCGGCTGGATCTTCGGGGGCAGCAGCTTTTCCAACCAGCTCATGGCTTCGGCCTTTCAGGCGTCGAGCGCCGCGCGGAGGGTGGCGATGAAGTCGCCGGCGGCACGCGCCACATTGTCACGGGTCTGCGTTTCGAGCAGCTGCACCAGGGCACTGCCGATGACGACCGCATCCGACACGTCGGCCACGGCGCGGGCGGTAGCGGCATCGCGGATGCCGAAACCCACGCCCACCGGCAGGTCGACGTGACGCTTGATGCGCGGGATCATGGCCGCGACCGCCGCCGTGTCGATGTGGCCGGCGCCGGTCACGCCCTTGAGCGATACATAGTAGACGTAGCCGCTCGCGATTCGCCCGACATGGGCCATGCGGGCATCGGTGGAGGTCGGCGCGAGCAGGAAGATCGGGTCGAGGGCGTGCTCCACCAAGGTGGCGGCAAAAGCTTCGCATTCTTCCGGCGGGTAGTCGACGACGAGCACGCCGTCGACGCCGGCTTGCCTGGCATCGGCGACGAAGCGGTCGACGCCGTAGCGCTCGATGGGGTTGGCATAGCCCATCAGCACCACCGGCGTTGCCTTGTCCGCCGCGCGGAAGGCGGCCACGAAGCCCAGCACATGAGCCAGGCCGATGCCGCGTGCCAGCGCGCGCTCGCCGGCCTTCTGGATCACCGGGCCGTCGGCCATCGGGTCGGAGAACGGCACGCCGAGCTCGATCACATCGGCGCCGGCGCGGGCCATGGCGAGCATGATGTCGACGGTGGCGTCGGCATACGGGTCGCCCGAGGTGATGAACGGGATCAGCGCCTTTCGGTGGTCGCGCGCCAAGGCAGCGAAGGTGGCGGCGATGCGCCCTGGCGCGCCGCCGGTCGTCGCACGGCGGTCGTTTGGCGCTTCGACGCCGTCTGCCCGGGCGCTCATGCGGCGAACCGGGTGATGGTGTCCGCCCCCTTGACCGCCTCGCCGGCGAACGACGGCCGGTCGAAGAGCTGGGTGCCCGACAGGTCGGCGACGGTGCCGATGTCCTTGTCGCCGCGGCCCGAGAGGTTGACCAACAGGTGCTGGTCGGGCCGCATCGTCGGCGCGAGCTTGATCGCATGGGCGACGGCATGGCTCGACTCGAGCGCCGGGATGATGCCCTCGGTGCGACACAGGCGGTGGAAGGCAGCGAGCGCCTCGTCGTCGGTGATGCCGACGTATTCCGCGCGGCCGATGTCCTTCAGATAGGCGTGCTCGGGGCCGACACCGGGGTAGTCGAGCCCGGCCGAGATCGAGTGCGTCTCGATGATCTGGCCGTTGGCGTCCTGCAGCAGGTAGGTGCGGTTGCCGTGCAGCACACCCGGCGAACCGGCGCTCAGCGAGGCGGCGTGCTTGCCCGTGTCCAGCCCCTGGCCGGCAGCCTCGACGCCGATCAGCCGCGTCTGCGCCACGTCGATGTACGGGTAGAAGATGCCCATCGCGTTGCTGCCGCCGCCGACGCAGGCGATGACGGCATCCGGCTGGCGACCGATCATCTCCGGCATCTGCACCAGGCATTCGTCGCCGATCACCCGCTGGAAGTCGCGCACCATCGTCGGATAGGGGTGCGGGCCGGCCACCGTGCCGATGATGTAGAAGGTGTTCTCGACGTTCGTGACCCAGTCGCGAAGCGCCTCGTTGAGCGCGTCCTTGAGTGTCTTCGAGCCGCTGGTCACCGGCACGACTTCGGCGCCGAGCAGGTGCATCCGGTAGACGTTCGGCGACTGGCGCTTGACGTCCTCGCTGCCCATGTAGACGACGCACTCGAGGCCGTAGCGGGCGCAGATCGTCGCCGTGGCCACGCCGTGCTGGCCGGCACCCGTCTCGGCGATCACCCGCGGCTTGCCCATCCGGCGCGCCAGCATGGCCTGGCCGATGGTGTTGTTGACCTTGTGGGCGCCGGTGTGGTTCAGGTCTTCCCGCTTCAGAAAGATCTGGGCGCCGCCAAGTTCCCGGCTGAGCCGCCCGGCGTGGTAGACCGGGCTCGGGCGACCGACGAAGTGACGGAGCTCGGACCGGTACTCGGCCATGAAAGCCGGGTCGGCGAGCGCCTCGGCGTAGCTGGCCTTCAGCTCATCAAGGGCGTGGACGAGCGTCTCGGCGACGAAGCTGCCGCCATAGGGACCGAAGTGCCCGGTCGCATCGGGCTGTTGGTAGTTCGACATGGTGTGAAGAGTTCCGCATTCAGGGCGCTGGCGATGCTCATCCCGCATCGGCCTCGCGCACCGCACCGCAAAACCGGCGGATTGCCTCGGCATCCTTGATGCCCTTGGCGGATTCCACGCCGGAGCTGACGTCAACGGCCCAGGGCCGGACGCGGCGTATGCCAGCAATCACATTTGCGGCATGCAACCCACCAGACAAAACGACTGGAAGGGGCACGTCGTGCGGAACGAGCGACCAATCGAAGACCTTTCCACCGCCGCCGAAACCATCCACATGCGCGTCGAGCAAGAGCGCCCGGGCATCGGCGTAGCGGGTCGCGAAGTCTAGCAAATCGAAGCCCGGGTGCATGCGGGCGGCGCGCACATAGGGCCTGGCCGCCGAGCGGCAGGCGGCAGGTGTCTCGTCGCCGTGGAACTGCAGCAACAGGTCGGGAATCGCCTCGAGCGCCGCCTGGATGTCCGCCTGCTCGGCGTTGACAAAGAGGCCGACCGGGACGACGAAAGGCGGCAGGCGCGCCACCAGTTCGGCGGCCCGGGCGACCGGGACGTACCGCGGGCTCCGCGGGTAGAAGACGAAGCCGATGGCATCGGCGCCCGCCTCGACTGCTGCAGCGACATCCGCCTCCCGGGTCAGCCCGCAGATCTTGATCCGGGTTCGTCGCGTCGTGGTCATCGTCATCGTCATCGTCATCATTCGTCAGACTTCGAGCATGCCAGGGATCGCCCGCTCAGACGGACAACCAGACCAGCGCTGCCGCCGCTTCGGGAATGTCAAAAGCCGCATCGTAGTAGGGGCCGATGAAGTAGAGCCCGTCGG
>CAXTDH010000081.1:6832-9277 GCA_964242405.1 uncultured Rhizobacter sp.
GCCGCAGCCCGCTCGCGTCGGCCGGCCGCCAGCACATCGGTCAACCACCCGGGCGTGCGGCGCCCGGAGCCGACCGCGACCAGGCTGCCCATGAGGTTGCGCACCATATGGTGAAGGAAGGCGTTGGCGTCGAAGTCGAAGAACCAATAGTCGCCCTGTCGGGTGATACGCAGGCTGCGCAGTGTCTTGACCGGCGATGCCGCCTGGCACTCGGCTGCACGGAATGCACTGAAATCGTGTTCGCCGAGCAAGGCAGCAGCGGCCGCCTCCATTGCGCCCTGGTCGAGCGGCAACCACGTCCAACCGACCGAGCCGGCCTGCAACGCCGGACGCACCGGCGACACCAGCAGCACATACCGGTAGCGACGGCCGATGGCGCTGTAGCGCACGTGGAAGCTGTCCGGCACCCTCTGCGCCCACTGCACCGCGATGTCGGCGGGCAGGTAGCGGTTGGTCCCGCGCACCCAGGACGATGGTGTGCGCAGCACCTCGGTATCGACGTGCACCACCTGGTTCAGCGCATGGACGCCGGCATCGGTACGGCCGGCGCAATGGGTCCGCAGCGGCCGATCGAGGAAGCGCGACAACGCCGCCTCGACCCGGTCCTGGACGGTATTGCCGCCCGGTTGGCTCTGCCACCCTTGATAGTGAGTGCCGCGGTAGGCGACGCCGAGTGCGACTCTCATGGCGGGTCGACGCGCCGGCCGACGCCCTGCTCCGGGCCGGCGTCAGTCCAGCGCGACGCGTGTCATCCGAGGTCGGCGAGCATGGCTTGTGCCCTGCTCTTCACCGCGCCGTTCGCCTTGGCGACCACCTCCTGCAGCAGATCGCGGGCACCGTCGGTGTCGCCGATCTGGCGGAACTCCTCGGCCAACTCGAGCTTGCGTGCGAGCGGGTCGCTGTCGTCCATTTCGTCGTCAGCGCCGTTGGCATGCGACAGATCGAACGCGCCCGACTCCGAAGTGCGCGACGGCGGCGACGACGGAGTGGTGGCATCGCTTTTGCTGGCCGAGTTCGGGTCGTCATCGTCGAGGTCGAAGGAAATCTTCGACAGATCGAAGGGCATCGGCACATCGGCGCGGGCCGTCGACGAAGTCGCGAACGCCGGGGCGCTGGGCGTCTCCGGCACACCCAGGTCGGGCATCGAGAAATCGAGCAGCATCGCGTCGTGCTCGGATTCGGGGGGCGCCGCGCTGGCCGGTGGCGGCGCTTGCCGCGGCGTCGGTGCATTGAACGCCTCGGTCATTTCCAGTGGAGATGGCGCCGTGGGCATGCCGGTGTCGGGGTCGCCGAGATCCAGGTCGAGGCTCAGGTCGCCATGGTCGGGCTCGGCGGCCTCGAATCGGGAGGGCGTCGGCAACACCGACTGCGGCATGGTGCTCGCGCCCAGCGGCTCGATCATCTGGCCGCTCTCGTTCGAGGCCAGCGCAGGAGCGCCGCCCGGACGATAGAGCGGGTTCTCGGGGTCGATCTGTTGGCCGAGTTCCTGGGCCTTGTTCCAGTCCTCGCCGACGCCGTGGGTCAGGGCGAACAGCTGCGTCGCGAGCAGCTCGAAGCCCTTCGTGTCGCGTCGCTTGGCATAGACCTCGAGCAGCTTGGTGCGGATCGCCAGGCGGTCCGGGTTGCTGCGCATGGCCTCCTTGAGGATCTCCTCGGCCTGCAGGTCGCGGCCGTAGGCGAGGTAGACGTCGGCCTCGGCGACCGGGTCGACATCGCCGATCGCGTCGAGCTGGCTGAGCGAGTAGCTCATCGACGACGAGGCGCCTCCGGCGTCGCGGGTGTCGATGTGCTGGCCGCCGCTGGCGCCGAAGAAGGAGTCGGGTTGCAGGCGGCTCTCGAGGAAGGAGGTTTCGCCGCTGTCGCGCTTCGAGCGCGCGCTGAACCGATAGGCTGCGTACCCGCCCAGGGCCAGCAACAGCAGGGCACCGACGCCCAGGGCGATCGGGTTGTCATCGAGCAGCGAGCCGAACATGCCCGGTGCGGTGGGCGTTGGGTACTCCTTGATGCCGAGGAAGGCACCAATGCGCGTTTGCGTGCCGGTGCGGTACTCCATGGCCTCGTTGCCGAAGAAGGGGCGGCTAGTCGCCAGTACCTCGTTCAAGGGCGCACGGGGCAGCGGCATGCGCTGCCATTCGCCATTGATCAGCAGCCCGTGAAACTCCAGCAGCGAAGAGAACAAAACGTCTTTGCCCGGCAGCCGGTAGACGCCAAGCGGCTCGGGGTCATAGCGCTCCAGGGCAGCGAGCAGTTCCTGGCGCTTCTTGATGCATTCATCGAGCGAGTCGCGCAGCTCGGTGCGCTCGCCCTCGCGGTCCGTCTTCTTGAGGATGCGAAGCGCTGCGTTGCCCAGGCGCGTGGGCTGCGGCCGGAAGACGAGCGACAGGTACAGCTCGTTGACCATGAGCCGTTCGCCGGCCATCTTCCTGCGGTAGCGCTGTTCGAAGT
>CAXTDH010000082.1:0-9243 GCA_964242405.1 uncultured Rhizobacter sp.
GAGTAGAGCGTGGTGTCGATCTCGGTGGCCGCGTTATCATTAAACAAGGCGAGCAATTCCATGCCGTTGCCGTCCGGCAGTTCCAGGTCGACCAGGATCAGCTTGTAGGGGTCGAAAGCCTCGACGTCCTGGCGCAGCGGGCCGATCTGCCGGCGCGCCGATTCGAGGTCGCCCGCCTCGCTGATGTTCAAGGCGTCGCTGAAGCTTTCCCGGACGACACGCGCGAGAAAGCTGCGCGCGACCGGGTTGTCCTCGACGATGAGTACCTTGACTTCCATACTGCCGAACGGTCTCTGGGTGACCTGCCTCGCATCGATATTAGCTCACGAGACCGCGGTCGGCGCTCGCGGTAGACGAAGGTCAGGAACCGTCGCCGCCGCGGATTGGAACGGCTCAGGGATTGGTCATCACCAGCTTGCCACGCACCTGTCGGCTGCCCATGCGGGCGAACGCCTGCGGCAACTCCTGCATCGGCATCAGCCTGTCGATGACCGGCTTGACCAGGCCGCGCGCATACCAGCCGGCCAGCTCTTCCAGCGCTTTTTGATGCGCTTGCGGCTCGCGTCGGGCAAAATCGCCCCAGAACACGCCGACGATGGAGGCGCCCTTGAGCAGCGCCAGGTTCCAGGGCAGGGCCGGGATGCCGCCCTGAGCGAAGCCGACCACCAGGTAGCGGCCACGCCAGGCGATCGAGCGGAAGACCGGTTCGGCGATATCGCCGCCGACCGGGTCGTAGACGACGTCCGGGCCCTTGCCGCCCGTAAACGTCTTGAGTTCCTCGCGGATGTTGCCGCTGCTGTAGTTGATGGTCGCGTCGGCGCCGAGTTCGCTGCACAGCTGGCACTTCTCGTCGCTGGAGGCCGCGGCGATCACCTTGGCGCCCAGCGCCTTGCCGATCTGGATCGCGGCGGTGCCGACGCCGCCGGCCGCCCCGAGCACCAGCAAGGTCTCGCCGCGCTGGAGTTGCGCGCGGTCGACGAGTGCGTGATGGGTGGTGCCGTAGGTCAGCACGAAGGCAGCTGCGTCCTCGAAGGCGAAGCCGGCCGGCAGCGGCATCACCAGCGCCGCCTTGACGATCGCATGCGTTCCGAAGCCGCCGGTACCGCCAAACGCCGCTACCGCGTCGCCCGGCTTCAGGTGGCTGACGCCTGCACCCACCGCGTCGATCCGGCCGGCGTACTCCGAGCCGGGCACGAAGGGCAGCGGCGGCTTCATCTGGTACTTGTTCTGGACGATCAGGAGATCGGGAAAGTTGAGGCTCGCCGCCTTGATCTCGACGCGGACTTCGCCGGCCTGCGGCTCGGGCGTCGGCAGCTCTTTCCAGGAGAGGGCGTCGACGCCGATCGGGTTTTCACAAAGCCATGCATGCATGCGGTGTCTCCAGGTGTTTTGGCCCGCCCCGGCAGGCAGGCGTGCGGGTCCGTGGTCGGACCAGTCGGTGGGAATCATACGCATGCGTCGTCCCTACAATCGTCGTCATGAGAATCCTGATTGCGAACGACGACGGCTACCTGGCGCCGGGCCTGGCGGCGTTGGTGAAGGCTTGCGAGGGGCTCGGCGAGCTCGACGTGGTCGCGCCCGAGCAGAATGCCAGCGGCACCTCCAATTCGCTGACGCTCGGCCGGCCGCTGACGGTTCATACAGCCGCGAACGGCTTCCTCTATATCAACGGCACGCCGTCGGATTGTGTGCACCTGGCGCTGACCGGCGTGATGCCCGAGCGGCCGGATCTGGTCGTCTCCGGCATCAACAACGGCGCCAACATGGGCGACGACACGCTCTATTCCGGCACAGTCGCGGCGGCGATGGAGGGCTTTCTCTTCGGCGTGCCGGCAATCGCGTTTTCGCAGGTCGAGCGGGGCTGGGGCGATATCGATGCCGCGGCCCGGGTCGCTCGGGGCGTGATCCAGCAGGTGCTGCGCCGGCCGCCGACCCGCTCGCCGTTCCTGCTGAACGTCAACATTCCGAACCGGCCGGATGCCGATCGGTTGCCGCGCACGGTCACCCGCCTCGGCCGCCGCCACGCCAGCGAGCCACTGATACGCCAGACGAGCCCGCGCGGCGAGACGATGTACTGGATCGGCCCGGCCGGCGATGCCCGCGAGGCCGGCCCGGGCACCGACTTCCACGCCACGGCGCAGGGGCAGGTCTCGATCACGCCGCTGCAGGTCGACCTGACCGAGCATGCGGGGCTGGCCGACTGGCGCGATTGGCTGAGCCGTTCCGACGCATGATCCGGCGGCGCCGAACCGGCCGTTCGAGCGCACCGAGTCGTCGTCACTGCCTGCTTTCGATGCCGCCCGCGAGGGTTGTTCAATGAACCCGCCGGAGCGCAAGGCGCCCAGGTTCCCGTTGCGGCTCGGCGAGCTGCAAGTACCGCCCAAGGCGCCCCAGGGCAGGGCGACGATGCCGAGCCCGGACTTGCCGCAGACGGCGACGGCAGTTGCGGCGACCCGTCTTTTCGGCTCGCCGCCCAGGCTCCTGCTCCGGCCCCAGCTGCACCTGAAGAACGCACACGTCGACGCCGGCCGCCTGGTTGCCTCATCGGGTGTCGGCCTGGATTCCGCCGACGTACGCCGGCGCATGACGGCACGCCTGCGCACCGCCGGCATCGCCGATGAAGCGGTGCTGCAGGCCATGGCGTCGGTGCCGCGTCATCTGTTCGTCGACTCGGCGCTCGTCGCCCAGGCGTACGAGGACACCAGCCTGCCGATCGGTCATGGCCAGACCATCTCCAAGCCGTCGGTGGTCGCGCGCATGATCGAATTGCTGATGAGCGGTGCCCAGGCGCGCCGTGCCCGCGGCCTGGGCCGCACGCTCGAGGTCGGCACCGGCTGCGGCTATCAGGCCGCGGTGCTTTCGGCCCTGGCGCGACAGGTCTACTCGATTGAGCGCCTCAAGCCGCTGCACGACAAGGCCAGGGCGCTGCTGGCGCCGCTGCGGCCACCGAACCTGCGGCTCATCCACGGTGACGGCATGCGCGGTCACCCGCCCAACGCGCCCTACGACAGCATCATCGCCGCGGCAGGCGGTGACGAGTTGCCCGCCGCCTGGCTCGAACAGCTGGCGGTCGGCGGCCGGCTGGTGTCGCCTGTCCGGGAGGCCGCAAGCCAGCGGCAGGTTCTGGTGGTCGTCGATCGCACCGAGCAGGGTTGCGAACGCTGGGTCTGCGAAGCGGTCAACTTCGTCCCTCTAAAATCGGGCCTAGTCGTGTGACAAAGAGTGAAGAGCCGCGCAAGATGTCAAGTCGATGTTGGTTTCAGTGGAGGGGTCGGGCGTCGGGCCGGGACGGGTCCGCGCCGGCGACGCCGCTTCTCGCCTGCCTCGCCGCCGCTCTGCTCCTGAGCGCCTGTGCGCGGACGCCGAACCGGGCGCCGGTCGAGGAGCGTGGCGCGGCGGGCCGTTCGCTGCCGGGTTCGACGGCGCCCGTGTCGAACACCGGAACGGTCGAGTCGGCGCCCAAGCCGCTCCCGGGTGCCGAAAACGCTGGCAAGCCGGGCTACTACAGCGTCAAGCCCGGCGACACCCTGATCCGGATCGGCCTGGAGAACGGCCAGAACTGGCGTGACCTGATGCGCTGGAATTCGCTCGACAACCCGAACCTGATCGAGGTCGGCCAGGTGCTTCGGGTGGTGTCACCCAATGTCGACCCGACGGCAGCGGCGACGCGCCCGGTCACCGTGGCGCGTGTCGAGACCCGGCCGCTGGAGGCGAAGCCGCCGCTCGCGCCGGTCACCACGGCCGTTCCGGCGCCGCCACTGCCGGCGGTGGCACCTCCCGCGCCGTCATCGCCGCCGGCCGGCGCGTCGCCGTTTCCCTCGGCACCGCCGGCTTCGGCACCCGCCGCCGCTTCGGCCGGTGCGGGAACGGCACCGGCGCCGCCAGCCGTGGCGATCGTCGTTCCCAGCGCGCCGCGGGACGGCGACGACGACATCAATTGGGCCTGGCCGAGCGCCGATCCGGTGGTCGGATCGTTCGACGAGACAAAGGTGAAGGGCCTGGTGTTCGGCGGCAAGGCCGGCGATCCGGTGCTCGCGGCCGCCGAGGGCCGGGTGGTCTATGCCGGCTCCGGCCTGCGCGGCTACGGCAACCTGATCATCCTCAAGCACAACAGCACCTACCTCACCGCCTACGCCCACAACCAGGCGCTGCTGGTGAAGGAGGACCAGACCGTGCGGCGGGGTCAGAAGATCGCCGAGATGGGGTCGACCGACGCCGACGGCGTGCGCTTGCACTTCGAGATCCGCCGGCAGGGCAAACCGATCGATCCCGCGCGCCTGCTGCCGCCGCGCTGACCGCGAAAGGCGGTGGCGCCGAGCGACGGCGGCGCCGTTCAGGCGCCGGGCGAGGCCCGTGCCACACCGGCCTGGTCGACGACAATGCCGGCGCCGCCGCGCTCGAGCGCCTCGCGCATCCGGTCGGGCACCCGCATCTTCTGGTGATCGCCAGCGCTGACCGCGACGTAGGTCGACTGGGTCGTCGCGAGCACCCGGCCGCTCGCCTGCTGCTGCATGTCGATCGTCAGCGTGAAGGAGGTGTTGCCGACGGCGGCGGTGCGCACGGTGATCGCGAGCACGTCGTCGAAGCGGGCCGGCGAACGGAAGTCGGTCGCCAGCCGGACGACCTGCGTGTCGAACCCGGCCGCGAGCATCTCCCGGTAGTCGCCGAACAAATGGCGCAGGTACTCGGTGACGGCGATGTCGGCATAGTCGCCGTAACGGGCGTTGAAGACGACCTGCTGGGCGTCGCATTCGCCGTAGCGCACTTTGAGCAGGAGCGTGAAAGGGGCGGCGGGTGTGGGCATGAAGGCCTCGACTTGTCGTGGGCTGCGCAGCAGGAGCGCGAGGTTTTCGGCCGCGGCGCCGATCGCGGCCTCGCAGGCGTCGTCGACGCCGCCCTGGCGATCCGGGCGGGCATAAGTCTCCATGAGGGTGCGTTGCGACGCCCCTTCGCCGTCCATCCGAACCATGAGGCTTGCGGTCAATCCCGGAAAGTCGTCCATCAGCCGCGCCTGGAAAGCGCGCACCTGCGACCGGGCCCTCGGCTCGTCGACGGCCTCGACCCGGTAATAGATGAAGAGTTGCCGCACCCGCCTGCCGGCCTCAGGCCGCCTCGGTGGTGTCCCGTGGCACCGGGTAGGGCATCTCGCAGGGCCGAAGGACGGGCCCGTCGGCGTTGCCGAGGCGCAGCGATCCGGCCGACAGCGCCCCGAGCTTCACCTCGACGAGCGCGTGGAAGCCGCTGCCCGCCGGCCGGGGCGCTGCGTTGACGATCATTCCGGCCGGCTGCCCGGGCGACTCCGAATGAAACACCTCTTGTCCAGGGCTGCACGGCGCGTCGCAGTCGAACAGGAAGCTCCTGCGCTTGGTCGTGCCGCGGTACTGGCTGCGGGCGACGACTTCCTGCCCCGGGTAGCAACCCTTCTTGAAGTCCACACCGCCGACGAGTTCGTAGTTCAGCATCTGCGGCACGAACTGCTCAACCGTCGGCGCTTCGATGATCGGTATGGCGCTGCCGACCTCGAGCCAGCGCCAGGTGTCGAGCGGCATCGGCGCGATACCTGCCGGTGCGCTGCCGATGCGCACGGCGCGGCTGCACCCGGCCACATCCGGCAGACGGAGCGCCCAGCTGCCGTCGCTGCCCGCACCCGCGTGCCATGGCGACAGATCCGGCGGCACCGCTTCGCCGACCAGTCCCCACATCGGGCAGTCCGCGCTTGCATCGCTCAACTTGCACTTGGCCCGGAGCACGAACATCGAGAGCCGCTTGAGTGTGGGCGCCAACAGGCTTGCCGAGCAGGCGAGGAAGATATCGGCCTCCGCGGTCGCCTCGCGTTTCCACATCAGGAAGCTGGCCTGCAGCCGCCCCTTTGCCGAGCAGAAGCCGGCCAGGCGCGCCTCGCCCGCGCCCATCGAGGCCACGTCGTTCGTCAACTGCCCCTGCAGGAACTTGACGGCGTCCTGGCCACTGGCGCGGATCACGCCCCAGTGCGCCAGGTGCACGGCGCCGGAGGAGGGGAGGAAGGCGAGGTCGGCTGTGTCCATGGCCGATTATCATCAGCGCCCATGGTCCATGCCCAGACGGGGTCGCCGCCGCGGCACGCGAGCCTCCTGCGATGAGATCGTGGCGCCTCGTCCTCGCCCTGGCACTGTCGCTGCTGCTCCTGCTCGGTGGCGCGGCGGGGGTGACGGCCTGGTGGCTGCACCAGCCGATGCGCCTCGCGGCCGACCCGGTCGAGCTGTCGATCGAGTTCGGCACCTCGCCGCGCGACATCGCCCGGCAGTGGGCCGAAGCTGGGGTGCAGGAGCCGGCGGGTTGGCTCTATCAGTGGTTCCGGTGGTCGGGCGAGGCGCGCAGGATCCGTGCGGGCAGCTATGAGATCAACCGTGGCGACACGCCGATCCAGCTGCTGCAGAAGATGGTGCTGGGCGACGAGACGCTCGCGGTCGTCCGGCTCATCGACGGCTGGACGTTCCGGCAGTTCCGGGCCGAGCTGGCCAAGGCCGAGGCGCTGCAACCGTCGACGGCAGGCATGACCGACGCCGAGGTGATGCAGGCGATCGGTGCCCCCGGGCTCGCGCCGGAGGGGCGTTTCTTTCCCGACACCTACGCCTACAGCAAGGGCAGCCGTGACCTGGCCGTGCTGCGTCGCGCCTATCGGGCCATGGCGCGCCGGCTGGGCGCCGCCTGGCAGGCCCGTGACCCGGCCGTTCCGCTGCGCAGCGCCGACGAAGCCCTGGTGCTGGCGTCCATCGTCGAGAAGGAAACCGGCATTCGCACCGACCGCGGCAAGGTCGCCGGCGTCTTCGTCAACCGGCTGCGGGCGGGCATGCCGCTGCAGACCGACCCGACGGTGATCTACGGCCTGGGTGAGCGCTTCGACGGCAATCTCCGCCGCCGCGACCTGCTGGCCGACACACCCTACAACACCTACCTCCGGACCGGATTGCCCCCGACGCCGATCGCCATGCCCGGTGCGGCGGCACTGCTCGCCGCCGTCCGGCCGGAGGCGACGAAGGCGCTCTATTTCGTCTCGCGCGGCGACGGCAGCAGCGAATTCAGCCAGTCGCTCGCCGAGCATAATCAGGCCGTCAACAAATACCAGCGCGGCCGTTGAGCTGCGCCTGCGACGACGTGGCGGAGCACGGAACCAGAGTAAAGACGCGCGAAAGGGCAGGACATCGCTGCCCCGGGCGCCCGGCGGCATCACGAACTGCGCCCGGCCCGACCGGCAGCCGCCGGTGACCGCCGGCCGTTTCATCACCTTCGAGGGCATCGACGGCGCCGGCAAATCGAGCCATATCGAGGAGGTGAAGACCCGGCTGCGGCGCGACGGAACACCGGTCGTCGCGACCCGTGAACCGGGTGGAACGCCGCTCGCAGAGCAGCTTCGGGCGCTGTTCCTGCAGCAACCGATGGACGCGCTCACCGAGGCGCTGCTGGTCTTCGCTGCCCGTCGCGACCACGTTCGGCAGGTGATCCGGCCGGCACTCGCAAGGGGTGACACCGTCATCTGCGACCGATATACCGACGCCAGTTTTGCCTACCAGGGGGGCGGCCGCGGCGCGCCGCTCGACGTTTTGCTGCAGCTGGAGGTTTGGGTCCAGGAGGGTCTGCAGCCGGATCTGACGATCTGGTTCGACCTGCCGGCGGCCACCGCGGCCGAGCGCCGGGCGCTGGCTCGTCCGGCCGACCGGTTCGAGGCGCAGGACCTGGCCTTCTTCGAGCGCGTCCGGGCCGGCTACGAGGCCCGCGCACTCGCCGCGCCGACGCGCTTCGCCCGCATCGATGCGGCCCGCTCGGTCGACGATGTGGCCCGGCAGATCGCGGGCGTCCTGCAGGCCCGCGGGTGGTAGGCGCGGACGGGGTGCTGCCGCTGCCCTGGCTGGGCGGCGTGCTCCGGCGCACCCTCGCGACCCAGCGGGGCCATGCGCTCCTGCTGCACGGTCCGCAGGGTGTCGGCCAGTTCGAGTTGGCGATCAGCCTGGCGCAGGCCTGGTTGTGCGAGGCGGGTGGCACCGAGGCGGTCGTCCGTCCCTGCGGTGTATGCGCCGGCTGTCGACTGGTACAGGCCCATTCGCATCCGGATCTGCTGGTGCTCGTACCCGAAGCGATGCGTGAAGCCACCGGCTGGGGGGCAGAGGGCGACGACGCAGCGTCGGGCGAGCGCGCCGGCAAGGCCAAGCCGAGCAAGGAAGTCAAGGTCGAGGCGGTGCGCTCGGCCGTAGCCTTCGCCCAGTCGACATCGGCCAGGGGGCGGGTCAAGGTGGTCGTGATCCATCCGGCGGAACGGATGAACGCGGTCTCGGCCAATACCTTGCTGAAGACGCTCGAGGAGCCGCCCGGCAATGCCCGGTTCATCCTCGGCTCCTCGGCGCCCGATGCCTTGCCGGCGACCGTCCGCAGCCGCTGCCAGGCCGTGGCGCTCGGGCTGCCGTCGCCGACGGAAGCCGCGGCCTGGCTCACCGAACGCGGCCTGGCCGACCCGCAGGTGCTGCTCGCCGCCACCGGAGGCCAGCCGCTGGAAGCGCTGCTCTGGGCGGCGGAGGGCCTCGCTGCGGCGCTCTGGCTGCAGGTTCCGGCGGCCGTGCGACGCGGCGATGCGGCGCTCTTTTCCGGCTGGGCCTTGCCGCGCCTGATCGACGTGCTGCAGAAGCTGTGTCACGACGCCGCGGCGGTGGCCGTCGCCGCGCCGCCGCGCTACTTCCCGCTGGCTGCGCTGCGCGGATGCGAGGCCGCGGAACTTCGGTCGCTGAGCGACTGGATGCGCGAACTCAGCCGCTGCGCCCGCCATGCCGAGCACCCCTGGAACGCCGGCTTGCTCGCGGAGTCGCTGGTGTTGCAGGGCGCCCGGGCGCTCCGCGCAGTGCCTGGGCGCTCTGCGGGGTGAACGGCGGTCGGGCTGCTGATTCGCTACACTGATCCGATGAGCGATCCAGCGCCGCCACGCCCTTTTCCTGGTCCAGTGACTGGGCTCGGTGCTTTGGGTGCGCCCGGTGTGCCCGCGATCGGCGCACGGCCGAGCGTCATCCAGTTGGTGTTCAGGGAGAAAGGCGCGCTCTATGCCGCCTACATGCCGGTGTTTTCCGAGGGCGGCATCTTCGTGCCGACGACCCGTGACTACAAGCTCGGCGACGACATCTACCTCCTGCTCTCGCTGCCCGACGACGCGCAGCGCCACCCGGTCGCCGGCAAGGTCGGATGGATCACTCCGGCGAACGCGTCGGGCGGCCGCACCCAGGG
>CAXTDH010000083.1:0-9190 GCA_964242405.1 uncultured Rhizobacter sp.
CGGTCGACGTGGCTCTCGGCGGCGAAATGCACCCCCGCCCGCGGCCGGCTGTCGCGACCGGATACGGCTGGCCTTGGAACTGCCCGCCGCGCGACGGCTTGTATGCCTTTCCCGAGATCCTCGTCGGCAGCTCGCCGTGGAGCGATACGCCGAGCAACGACCCGCGATTCCCGCGCACCGTGGCCGATACCCCGAGCCTGCAGGTCGCCTACGACGTCGAATCGCAGCTCGCGGGCAAGTCGAACCTGGCGCTCGAGATGTGGTTCACCGATCCGACCGCGCCGCCGGCCGCGAACGGCCGGGCGCCGGTCAAGGCGGAGCTGATGATCTGGAGCGACGAGTCCGACGGTCTCGTCCCGGCGGATGACAAACCGGTCGGCTCGGTCGACATCGACGGCATGAAGTGGACGGTCTACCTGCACCGCGACTGGGGCGATGCGAGCGTCGCCGGCGGGGTGGGCGGCGGGCGGTGGGCCTACATCGCCTATCACGCGGAGCGTCGCTCCCGAACGGCAGCTTACGACGCACGCACGTTCATCGACGACGCGATCGCCCGCGGGGTCGTCGCCCCGACTGACCGGATCGCCGGTGTCGAACTCGGCAACGAGGTGGTCAGCGGTTCGGGCACGAGCTGGGTCCGTCGCTTTGCGCTGGACTTGCGATGAGTGCCCTGACGGCCGTGCGCGCCGAACGCGTCGCCTGGCGGTTGCTGGCAACCGGGCTGGTCTGCGAACTGATGCTGTCGGCGCAAGGCCTGTTCGCGCTCGGCATTCCGTACGACGCTGTCTGGGGCAACGTCATCGCCAAGCTGCACCCGGGCACCTACCTGACCCTCGCCGCCGCGCTGACGGCCCTGGCCAGCCACGGCAATCCGCTCGTCGTCGCGGCCGCTGCCCTGCGTCGTGAGCCGTGGCTCGCCGCCTACATCGCCGGCATGGGCTTCGTGTTCGCCTATTCGGTGCTGCACAACGGCCCGTCGGGTGCCGCCTTCATCATCGACACCTTGATGGTGCCGGCCGTCACGGTGCTGACGCTCGGCCTGCTGCAGCCGCAACGCAGCCGCCAGTGCCTCTGGTGGCTGCTGCTGCCGTTGACCGTGAACGCGGTGCTCGGCATCGGCGAGGCGCTGCTCCGGGCGCGCGCCATCCCGTTGATCATCGCCGGCACTTACGAGGCGATCGACACCTCGTTCCGGCCCTCTGCCTTGATGGGCCATCCGCTGATCAACGCGCTGGCCACGGCTACGCTGCTGCCCTTGCCCTTGTTCCTGCGGATTCCTGCAATCTGGCGGGCGGCATGGGTCGGGCTACTCTGGGTGGCGCTGCTCGCCTTCGGCGGCCGCGCGAGCTTCCTGGTGGCGACCGCCCTGTACGGCGCCCATGCGCTCGGCTGCGCGCTGCACGGCGCCTTGCGCGGCCGCTGGAGCTATCTGCAGATCGTCGCCGCCCTGCTCGGCGTGCTGCTGGTGCCGACGCTCTTGGCCGGCGGAATCGTCGCCAGCGGCCTGGGCGAGCGCATCTTCCAGAGCCTGCAATGGGATTCGAGCGCGCAGGTCCGGGCCCGGATCTGGGAGATGCCCGGCTACCTCGGCGCCCGCGACACCCTCTTCGGCATCTCGCCGCATGACATCGACGTGCTGAGTGCCCGCATCGGCCTGGAGGCGACGAGCGAGGCGGTCGAAAACTTCTGGTTGTCGATGTTCCTGCAGCTCGGCCTGGTCGGGTTCGTGCCGTTCGTGCTCGCGATGGGCTGCGCCGTCCGCTGGATGTGGGTCGCGTCGCCGACGTTGCTGCGAATCTCGATGGCGGTCTTCTTCCTGTCGGCCTCCGGCTTCAATTCGCTGGCGTCGAAGACCGTCTGCCTGACGCTGCTGTTCGTGGCCGTCGCTGCGACCCGCGAGCGAGCGCCGCGGCGGGCGCCGGTGTCGTGGCGAGTGCCGGTGCCATGGCCGGCGCCGGTCGGCTCGGCTGCGCCGTCGTCCCGCACCGCCTGGCCGAGCGCTGCGTCATGAAACCGTGGCGGGTCCGCATCTTCTACCCGGCCGACCCGCTCGGCGTGGTGCCGGGCGGTATCGACACCTTCATCCGCGGCCTGATCCAGCATGCGCCGCCCGAGCTCGATTTCAGCCTGGTCGGCATGACCACCGACGGCATTACCCGACCGGCGGGCCGCTGGAGCAGCCTGCGGCTCGGCGACCGTTCGTTCGACTTCTTTCCGGCCGTGCGGGTGGTGGATGCCGGGCGGCGCGGCCGGGTGCCGCTGTCGGTCCGCTACACCGCCGCGGTGGCGCGCCATCGTTCGATGCTGGCGCGCGACATCGACGCCTTCGATTTCCATCGCCTCGAGCCGAGCTTGCTCTACGCGGCCGATGCACGGCCGAAGAACGCCTTCTTCCACCAGGACCCGGCCGACGTCGGCGTGGACGGGTCGGACATGCTGTGGCGTCACCTGCCGCGCGGTTACCGGCTGATGGAGGCGGCACTGGCGCCGCGCCTGGCGAGCGCCTGGTGCGTCCGCGACACCGGCGTGCGCACCTTGCAGCAGCGCTATCCGGCCCTCGCCGACGCCATCCGATTCGTCCCGACCTGGGTCGACACCGAGGTGTTCTCACCCGCCGATGCCGGCACCCGGCTGCGCCTCCGGCACGAGTCCGCGGTCGAATTCGACATCTCGCCCGACGCGCCGCGCATCGTCAGCGTCGGCCGTCTCGACAGCCAGAAGGATCCGCTGCTGCTGCTCGAGTCGTTCGCGCAGCTGGTCTCGCACGGCGTCGCTCCGGTGCTGCTGCTGGTGGGCGACGGTGCCTTGCGGCGGACGTTGGAGCAGCGGGCGGCGTCGCTCGGCGTGTCGGCGCAGGTGCGGTTCCTGGGCCTGCGCAGTGCGGCGCAGATCGCCGACGTGCTGCGCGCCGCCGATGTGTATGCGCTGTCCTCGGCCTACGAAGGCATGCCGATGGCGCTGCTCGAAGCGCTCGCCTGTGGCCTGGCGGTCGCGACGACCGACGTCGGCGAGGTGCGCAGGGTCGTCTGGCCGGGCGTGAACGGCGCCATTGCCGGCGTCCGCAGTGCCGAGGCGTTCGCCGACTGCCTGGCTAATGCGCTCACCAATCGGGATCGGTACGGGCGTCATGCGGTGTCGGCGGTGCAGCGCTATGTGCCGGCCCGCGTGCTGGCGCCGGTCTATGCGAACTACCTGGCCATCGCCGCGCAGCAGGGCGCTGCCCGGGTACCGACGGTCGACCGACTGGTGTCCCGAACGGTCGACGGCAGGCGGACGATCGAACTGCCGCCACCGCTTCCGCCCTATCCGGCACGGCAGCGCGAGCGCGTCATCGGCATGCCGATCGATGCCGTGTCGCCGGCGGACGCCTGCGCCGTCGTCATGGGGTGGGCGGCAAGGCGTGAATCGCGCATGGTGTGCTTCTGCAACGTGCACTCGGTCGTCCAGGCGCGTCGCCAGGCCGTCCACCGCGCCGTCATCGAGCAGTGCGACATGGCAGCTGCCGACGGCCCCCCCATCGCCTGGACGCTGAGCGCCAAGCGGCGCCAGCACCAGCCACGCACCAGCGGGCCGGACGTGATGCTCCAACTCTGCGACGCCGCAGCCGATCGCGACATCGCGATCGGCCTGTACGGGTCTTCGGCGGCCACGCTCGAAAAGCTGCAAGCCGCGCTCCAGCGGCGATTCGCCGGCCTGCGCATCACCTATGCCCATGCCCCGCCGTTCAGGGCGCTGACCGAAGCCGAAGACGACGCGATCTGCGCCGACATCGACAGGGCGGGCGTCGGCATCCTGTTCGTTGCCCTCGGCTGCCCCAAACAGGAGGCCTGGATGGCGGAACACCGCGGCCGTGTCAATGCCGTGATGCTCGGCGTCGGCGCCGCTTTCGATTTCCATGCCGGAACGATCGGCCGGGCCCCGACCTGGATGCGCGCCAACGGCCTCGAGTGGCTGCACCGCATGGTCCACAGCCCGCAGCGGCTGGCCGGGCGCTACGCCGTCACGAACACCTTGTTCGTGATCCGCAGCGCTGCCGAGCTCGCCACCGCGGTCGGTGCGCAGGGGCTGCGCGTCGTTCCCGGTCCGTCGTCCGCCCGGCGCCGGAGCCCGGTCGAGTTCGCGTCGGACCCCCCGCCGCACGCACGTCATCGACCACGGCGCCACGAGACGCACTCAGGAGAACGCATGAACGAGACGCTCGAATCGCATCATCTCGACGAATTGGTGGCGCGCGTCGACGCCTCGCTGCCGCCGACCGCCGGGCGGATGATCGAATTCATTGCCGGCAACCCCGGCGAGGGCACCTCGACGCTCGCTGCCGCCTATGCTCGCGCACTGGGCGAAAAGCGTCGCCGGGTGCTGCTGATCACCGCCCACGTCGGCCGGCGACGCTCCGCCAACCTGCCGTTGCCCGACCTCGCGGTGCAGGCGCCGTCGCAGCCGCGCCGCCACGTCGACGGCTACAGCGTCGCGAAGCTGCGCCCCGTGTACGAGGCCGACGGCAGCTACAGCCTGTCGCAGCCAGAGGCGGTGTGGGCGGCGCTGCGCGCCAGCTACGACACCATCGTCGTCGACATGCCGCCGCTTTCGACCTCGCGTGCCGGCCTGGGGATCGCCTCCCGCTGCGACGGCGTGGTCATCGTGCTCGAGGCGGAGAAGTCGCGCGCACCGGTCGCTCAGGCGCTGATCTCCAGCCTGCGTTCGGTGCACGCCAATGTGCTCGGCACGGTGCTCAACAAGCGGCGCTTCCATGTGCCGACTGCGCTCTACCGTCTGCTGTGATCGGCCCGCCGATGCGACACGCCGGCAACTCGACGCGAGGGCATTGACCGTGCTCGGCCGACGCGTGCTGGCGTTCCTGCCGTCGCAGGCCGTGCCCGCGCTGGCGTCGCTCGCCGGTATTTATCTCTACACCCGGTTCGCCAGCCCGGCCGACTACGGCCTGTTCGCGTTGGTGATCAGCGTGTCGCAGATGTGCCAGTCGGTGCTGTTCTACTGGATCCAGGTGGCGGCCACCCGCAACATCGAGGCGGCGCGCGCCGCCGGTTCGTTGCCCGCACTCGAGGCGTCGGTGTACCGCTGCCATGCCTACACCTTCGTGCTGTTCGCCGCCTGCTATTCGGTCGCTGTCGCGACTCTGCCGCTCGGGCCTCCGTTGCGCCACGCGCTGTGGTTTGGGCTGGCGATCGTCGGGCTGCGCAGCCTCGTCAACGTCAACCAGGCCTTCAATCTAGGCGCCCTCCGCTCGGCACGCTACAACCTCGTCGAATGCACGCAGGCGATCGCCGCGCTGGCGCTCGGCGTCGGGCTGATGGCCGCCACGTCGGCTCGCACCGGCGCCTTGCTCGGGGCGCTCGCCGCAGCTACGTTCCTGGTCGCGCTGCCCGACCTGCGCCGGGTGGCGGGCGCCCTGAAACGGCCGGCGCCACGCACCGAGGTGACGGCGCTGCTCGCCTTCGGCATGCCGCTGTCGATCTCGTTCGCGCTCAACTACCTGCTCGCCAGTGCCGATCGCCTGCTGGTTCAGTACTACCTCGGCGCCGAGCAGGTCGGTGAGTACTCGGCGGCGTACAGCCTGATCGACCGGGCGATGAGTTCGTTGATCGTGGCGGTGACGCTCGCGGCATTCCCGATGGCGATCCGCGCTTTCGAGAGCGACGGCCCGGCCGGTGCCAGCCGCCAGTTGCGAAGCAACGGCCGGCTGCTGGTCGCGGTCGCGCTGCCCGCGAGCGCCTTGCTGGCTGTCCTCAGCCCGCAACTCGCCGGCGTGATGATCGGCCCGGCATTCCGGCCGGCCGCCGTGCAGATCATGCCCTGGATCGCGCTGGCGGCCTTGATGTCGGGCTTCCAGATCCACTTCTTCGACCATGCGTTCCACCTCGGCAGGCGCACCCGGCTGTCGCTCTGGACGACCGGGCCGGCAGCGCTGCTCAACATCGCCCTGAACATCGTGCTGCTGCCCCGTTTGGGCATCATGGGCGCGGTCTGGGCGACGCTGGCCGGCTATGCGCTTTCGTTGACCGCCAGCGTGGTGCTGGGCGCGCGCGTTCTCGCCGTGCCGCTTGACGGGCGTGAAGCATTCCGCGTGTCGCTCGCGACCGCGGCGATGGTCGCGGCGGTCTGGCTCACTGCACCCAGCCTGACCTTTTCCGGGCTGATCGCCGGCGCCGGCGTCGCCCTGCTGACCTACGTCGTGGCCGCTTTGGCGCTGGACGTGCTGGACAGCCGAAAGTGGCTTCGTCGCGCCTGGGGCCACACGTGACGGCGGCTCGCCGGCGGCTCGTCGTCTACTTGCCCCATCTGCGCGTGGGCGGGGCGGAGTTGTCGATGCTGCGGATCGCCGAGGAACTGGCGCGGTCGGACTATGCCGTGACACTGGCGACACACCGGGGCGCGCGCAGCGAAGGCAGTGCTGCTGCCTTGCCGCCCGGCATCGACTGCGTCGAATTGCCTGCTGGTCGCAGCCTCGCGGCGGTCGCGCCGCTGGCGCGGCTGTTGAAGCGCCTCGAGCCGGAGTTCCTGCTCAGCGCACTGCCGCATTGCAATCTGGTGGCACTGGCGGCGCGGCGGCTGGCCGGCACGGGCTGCAAGGTCGTGGTGAGCCTGCATGCACCGATGCGGCAGCAGATCGACAGCGTCGGGGGCTGGCGCTACCGGTCGCTGCTGCCCTTGTTGCGCCTGGCCTATGCGCGCGCCGATGCGATCGTCGCCGTGTCGGGCGGCATACGCGACGAGCTCCAGGCGATGTTCCCCAAGCTGCGGCCGGCGGTGGTGATTCGTAACCCGGTGCTGCCACCCGATTGGCAGATGCGGGCCGCCCTGCCGGTCGAACACCCATGGCTGAACGATCCCGCACTGGCCGTCGTTCTCAGCGTCTCGAGACTCAATGAAGAGAAAGACTTATCGACGCTGATCCGGGCATTCGCCATCGTCGCCGATCGACATCCGAATGCCCGATTGGTTCTCGGAGGAGAAGGCCCGCAGTCGGCCGAATTGCGGCAATTGGCAAATGAGTCAGGAATCGGCGACCGAGTCGACTTGCCCGGCCTGTTGCAGTCGCCGCTCGCCTGGATGCGACACGCACGGGTCTTCGTGCTGGCCTCCCGGTTCGAAGGTTTCGGCAACGTCCTGATCGAAGCGCTCGCGGTCGGCACGCCGGTGGTCAGCACCGACTGCCCGGTCGGCCCGCGCGAGGCGCTCGACCAAGGCAGGCTGGGTACCCTGGTACCGGTCGGCGACAGCAAGGCGATGGCCGATGCCATCGGAGCGGCGTTCGCCGGCACCGCGGTGTCGCCGTCTCGTGCCGAGCAGGCCGTCGGGCACTACACCCAGCGCCGCACCGGCGAGGCATTCGACGCCCTGCTGAGTTCGCTGCCGTGCTGACGCTGCCCGTGCTGACGCTGCGCGTGCCGGGATCGGCGCCTGGATGTTGGCGAGCACCGCACGTCCACCCCAGCTTACCTCTGCAGCGCAAAGTCGCCTCGATCAACGTCTCTATCCATTCATTCAACCGGAAGTGATCATGACAAAGCAATCCGACAAGTCGTCCCGAGCCCGCCTGAGCCGTCGGGGATTCATGCAGACCGGTGCTGCGGCCGGTATCAGCGGCCAGTTGGCGATGCTGCCCGGCCGCAGCCTGGCAGCCACAGCCAACCTCCACCTGGAAGGCTACGCCAGCGCCACCTCGGTCGCCCCTGGGGGTACGCTGGACTTCTTCATTCGCGATCCGGCCGCCGTCGGCGCTGCTAGCCGGTCGTGCTCGCTGTACTTCACTCGCATGGCCTACGCCAGCGCCTCCGCGACCGATCTGGCGATGGGCTCGGGCAGCTTCTCGGTCGGTGCGCAGGTGGTGCCGGCAAATGCATCGTCCCATGGTTGCGGCTGGACGAGCAGCTACCGCCTGACGGTTCCTTCGACCTGGCCGAGCGGCTGCTATTTCGCCTTCGTCAACCTCGATGGCGGCGACAGCTCGACCGCCTGCATCGTTCCCTTCATCGTCCGCCCTTCCGCTTCGAGCGCCGGTGTCAAGACGCTGGTGATGATCCCGGTGACGACCGTGCATGCCTACAACGCCTACGGCGGCAAGAGCATCTACGCCTACAACTCCAGCGGCGGCGTCCGCGGGAGCCAGGTGTCGCTCGACCGGCCGATCACCGAATCCTTCACGTCGGCATTCGACGTCTGGTCGCAGCACCTGGTCCGCTGGATGGCGAAGAATGCCATCGCTGCCGACTTTTGCACCGATATCGATATCGAAAGCAACCCGTCGATCCTGCAGCCGTATCAATTGGTGGTGATTCCGGGCCACGACGAGTACTGGAGTTCGGCCCGACGCACGACGATGGACAACTTCGTCGCCAATGGCGGCAATGTCGCCTATCTCGGCGGCAATACCGCCTGGTTCCAGGCCCGGCTCGAGGCCGGCAGTACGGGGCCCCACCGGACGCTCGTCTGCTACAAGGATGCGGCGGCCGACCCGGTCACCGACCCGACCCTCAAGACCGTCAACTTCATTTCGCTCGCAACACCGCGGCCGGAGAACACCACCTGCGGCCTCGGCTACCTGACCGGCTGCAGCTGGGTGAGCAGCCTGCCTCGGCCGAACACCCCGTCGGTGGTGATGCGCTCGGAGCACTGGGCCTTCACCGGCACCGGTCTGGCGCAGGGCGCCGGCTTCGGCGGCGCTTATGTCGGCTATGAGAGCAACTCGGCCCTCTTCACGCTCGCCAAGGACGGGCGGGCCTATGCGACCGGCGCCGACGGTACGCCCGCCACAACGCGCATCCTGGCGTCGGCAGATGGCAGCAACTGGAATGCCTTGTCGCTGGCGGCCGGCGGCCCGGGCGAGCAGTCGGGCTACGCTCAGGTCGCGGTGTTCAGCCGCGGCGGCAGCGCCGGCACCGTCTTCAATTCCGGTTCCAACGATTGGTGCTACGGGCTCATTCCCGAGCTGGATGGCCAGACCGCGACGGCGATCAGCCGCATCACCCTGAACATGCTGAACAAGCTCGCCAAGCCGTGGACGGAAAGCGCCGACGTGCGCCAGTTCAGCAAGGCCCTGACCGGCTCCCTGTTCAACGCCTGCTACGGCATCGGTACGTCGGCCCCGGCCAATAGCGGCCTGGCGCTCGATGGCTGGGTATGCCGCGCCCCGGCCGCCAGCACGGCCCAGTCGGGGCCGCTGTACCGT
>CAXTDH010000084.1:0-9168 GCA_964242405.1 uncultured Rhizobacter sp.
TACAGCGACAGCAACAAGGACGGCGGCAGCTTCACCAGCAACTGGGAGCTGTACCGCGCCGAGATCGACCTGGTCGAGCTGTTCGGCGAGTTGAAGCGCGACCATGGCATCAAGCTGCGGCTCTTCCACGGCCGCGGCGGCACGGTCGGCCGGGGCGGCGGCCCGAGCTACCAGGCGATCCTGGCGCAGCCGCCGGGCACGGTGAACGGCCAGATCCGCCTGACCGAACAGGGCGAGGTGATCGCCTCCAAATACGCGCATCCGGAGATCGGCCGGCGCAACCTGGAGACGCTGGTCGCCGCCACGCTCGAGGCGACGCTGCTGCCGCCGGCCAAGAACGTGCCGAAGAGCTTCCTGCAGGCCGCGGCCGCCATCAGCGAGATGAGCTTTCACGCCTATCGCAAGCTGGTCTACGAGACGCCCGGCTTCACCGACTACTTTTTCAGCGCGACACCGATCCGTGAAATCGCCGAGTTGAACATCGGCTCACGGCCGGCCTCGCGCAAGGCGAGCCGGGCGATCGAGGACTTGCGGGCGATCCCCTGGTCGTTCAGCTGGGGCCAGTGCCGGGTCGCATTGCCCGGCTGGGCGGGCTTCGGCGCCGCCATCGAGGCCTGGCTGGGCAGCGACCCGGCGGCGCGCAACGAGCGCCTGGCGCTGCTGCAGAAGATGCACCGGCAGTGGCCGTTCTTCCGCACCCTGCTCTCCAACCTCGACATGGTGATCGCCAAGAGCGACCTGGCGATCGCCGCACGTTATGTCGAACTCGTCGAGGACAAGAAGCTGGGCCGCAAGATCTTCGCCCTGATTCAGGCCGAATGGCAGCGCACCAGCGAGGCGCTGACGATGATCACCGGCGAGTCGAGCCGGCTGGCCTCGAACCCGTCGCTCGCCCGCTCGATCGAATACCGGTTTCCCTATCTCGACCCACTGAATCACTTGCAGGTCGAATTGATGCGGCGCTACCGAAAGCGGCGCGAGGGCGATCCGGAGAATCAGCGGGTGCAGACCGGGATTCACATTTCGATCAACGGCATTGCGGCGGGGTTGCGCAATACCGGTTGATCGGCTTTGCGGCCGCACCGGGCACTGCTGCCGGCCACATGAGCCGCTGACGCATTCGACACAGGTCGATGCGGCGATCAAGGACTTCTCGCGGCGCCTCCGTGCGACGTGAGCGGTTAACAGTCAGCGGCCGCCCAATGCTCACAAAGAAGGAGTGTCACGCCCTGACTGCCCGCAGCACGCGCCGCGCCGTGTCCTTATCGCTCGCGCGGGCCAGCATTACCGCTCCGACCATCATGCAGATTTCGCGCACAGCAGCGGTGCCCGCGTCGCCCTCGCGGTCGGGGATGCCGCGTTGCAACGCGACGATCATGCGTTGAAGGCCGGCGCCGAATTCTTCTTTGACCTCCGCGGATTCACGCATCAGCTCACCGCCGATCGCCGGCATGGGGCAGCCATGCCCAGGGTCGGCGACATGCTCGTCCGACAGATAGACCGCCTTGAATTCGGCGACGACTTCGGCAGGCGCCTGTTGCTGCTGTCGAGATTCGAGCGGACTTGTCAAGTCCTCGAAAGCACGTCGCAGCGCTTCGGCGACGAGGTCGTCCTTGGCCTTGAAGTGACGATAGAAACCACCGTGGGTCATGCCGGCTTCGTTCATCGCGTCCGCGACGCTGGTGCCACGAACGCCTCGTTCACGCAGGAGCCGCGCCGCGCCCTCGACGATGCGGCGATGGCCCGAGTCCATTTCCTGACGGCTGACGCGCATGGCTTAGAAACTCCTGTTGACATTTTAGATTATACGTATCATCATTCCGATGACAGTCGACATCTAAACGAGTCAACCCGGCAGCGTGGGTTTCACGCCACACCTGAAAGCGAGGCGACACATGAAGGCAAGGAGACTGGTGACGGGCGCAACTGGCAAGACGGGCGCCGCCCCGGTTCGAGCGCTTCGAACGAAGGACTGGCCCGTGGGTGCAATGGTCCACCCGCTGGACGCGCGCAGCGCCATCCTGATCGATGTCGACCGCCACCACGGCAAGGCTGCGGAGCCGAGCCTGTGCAGCCGCGACGAACGGTGGCTCGCCGAACACGGCGGCTCCCGAAGCCTCGACACGCTGGTAGCCCCGTGACGACCTCCGTCCTGTTCCTGACGCTGGCGGCAACGCTCGGCATGGCGATTCTCGTCACGGCGTGGCGGCATCTCTCGCGTCGTAGCTTCCGGGTGGTGCTTTGGGGACTGCCTGTCTGGGTGGCCTATGTCGGCGCCCTCGCCTGGGCAGGCGTCATCCGGAATGCCAGCTTGCGACCGCCCGGCATCGTCTATGTGTTCGGGCCGGTGCTGCTGTTCATGGCGCTGTTCGCAATCCGTTCGAACGCGGCACTCGTCACCGCGCGTCGCCTTCCGGCCGGCTTGCTGATCGGTGCTCAGTGCTTTCGTGTCGCGGTCGAGATCGGGCTCGATCGGTTGGGCGAAGAAGGGCTGGTCCCCCGGCTGATGACTTACAGGGGCGGAAACATCGACATCCTGGTCGGCTTGTCCGCGCCGCTCATCGCCTGGCTGTTCGTGCGCGACCGCATGGGCCCAAGGGCGGTGCTGGCCTGGAACGCGATGGGCCTCGTTGCGCTCGCCAACGTCGCCGCCAGGTCGGTGCTGTCGGCGCCCGGGCCGTTGCACTTGCTTCACACCGAAGTGCCCAATCTCGCGGTCGGGATCTTTCCGTACACCTACCTTGCCGGCTTCTTCGCGCCGTTGGCAGTGCTGCTGCACATTCTGTCCATGCGGGCGATTGCAGCAGCGCTCCGCAGACGCCCTCTTGCATTCGATCAGCACTGACACCTCGCACCGACACCATCGTCAGCGTGCATCCTCACCGACCTGGAGACGGGTTTCGGCTCGGTTCAGCGCCTCGGCACAGTGCCCGCAAGCCAGCCGCAGCCGCAGCGGCTTGCCGCAAACCCGGTGTGTGAATCGGACCGGCGAGCGCACCCGGTCGTGCAGACATTCGTCGGCCCAGGCCTGGATCGCGAGCAAGATCGGCTGCAGGTGGATGCCCTTTTCCGTCAGCTCGTAGGCGCCCTTGCCGAAGCGCCCGATGTCGCTCGCCGGCCGCAGGATGCCGAGCGCCGTGAGCCGTGCCAGTCGGTCGGAGAGGATGTTGGTCGAGATGCCGAGGTGCGCCTGAAAGCCGTTGAAGTTGCGCACCCGCGTGAAGAGGCACATCACCAGCTCGATCCCCCACTTGTCGCCGAAAACGTCGATCGCATGCGCCAGCGGCACGTCCGTGCCGAGCCCCAGCCGAGTGGTGTTGAGGGTCGAGCGGCGGTAGGCGGTCGTCTTGGTCTGCATCGCCTGGAGATGACGCTGGCCGACGACGAGCTGGATGTCGCGGGCGAGCAGCGCACCGTCGCAGGCCGCGCACCGTGCCACGGGCAGCACCGCGTCGGCGCCACAGCGCTGGTGCTGGATGACGAGGCCTCGGCCGCCGACGGTCGGGTGCCAGGTCTGCTCCCAGCGGGCCATCGCGACGAAGACGTCGAACAGAGACAACCCCATGTGGGTCAGGAAGTAGTCGTGGCGCAGCGGCCTTCGTGAGTAGGCGAGGCGCACGACGATCTCCTGCGCCTCGAGCATCGCCAGGCGGCTCGTCAGCAGACGACTCGCCATGCCGCTGCGCTCCACGAAGTCACTGAAGCGGCTGACGCCGGTCTGGGCAAGCAGCAAGGTCAGGAGCGACCAGCGGTCGCACAGCACGTTCGCCGCCTGGCGCACCGCCACCAGCACCGCATTGACGGTCAGCGGGTCGATTGCCGGCGCTGCGGTGGTCGGCACACGGGGCATCGTCTCGGCGCTGACGACGACAGGCTTGGGGTGGCGCATGCGGTCCAGTCTAGCAATGCCGGGCGGCTGCTTGCACAGCGAGAGCCACTGACACTCGCGGCAATCCGGCTCGCCGGCAAGATTCAGGGAAAACACCGAGCGCCGACGTCACCGAGGAGACTTTCACAGTGCATCTGACTGTTCTATGCTTGCGCTCATACCGACCGCCCTGCGCAATCCGCTTCGACGCGAACACGGTCGGGGCGCGAATCTGGAGCATCCATGGCCATCAACGAATCCGTCGTCACCTTTCGCCGCGGCGCCTCCGTGCAGGAGATCTTCGCCAAGGACAAGATCCCGCCGCCGCCCATCCTGAAGCTCGAGTCGCCGCGCGACATGGGCTCGGCGGACGTCTCGCTCGACCGCTACTACTCGAAGGCCTGGCACGACCTGGAAGTCACGAAGGTCTGGCAGAAGACCTGGCAGATGGCTTGCCGGGTCGAGGACATCCCGGAGGTCGGCGACACCGAGGTCTACGAGATCGTCCACGATTCGCTGATCATCGTGCGGACCGGCAACGGTGCCGACGACATCAAGGCGTATGTCAACTCATGCCTGCACCGCGGCACCATCCTGCGCACCGAAGGCGGCAACGTGCGCCACATCAAGTGCCCGGTGCACGGCATCACCTGGGGCCTGGACGGCAAGTTGGCCGGCCTGCCGTGCGCCTGGGATTTCCCCCAGGTCGACCGGGGAAAGTTCAACCTGCCGGAAGCGAAGGTCGGCATCTGGGCCGGCTTCGTCTTCATCAACTTCGATGCGAATTGCGAGCCGCTGGAGAGCTACCTCGAGTGCCTCCCCGAGCACTTCAAGGGTTTCGGCCTCGAGAACCGCTACAAGGCCGTCCACGGCGGCAAGGTGCTGCCGTGCAACTGGAAGCTGGCGCAGGAGGCCTTCATGGAGGGCTTCCACATCGCCGCGACGCACCCGCAATCGGTCGAGTACACGGCCGACACCAACACCCAGTACGACGTCTTCGATGGCCGGCACGTCAACCGCTTCATCATGCCGGAGGGCGTTGCCAGCCCGGCGCTCGGCGACTACGCGCAGCAGAAGATCGTCGACGCGATGCAGCGCGACATCGCTTTCTATGCCAATCGCGAGATCAAGGTCGGCGAGGGCGAGACGGCGCGCGAACGAATCGCCGACCATGCCCGGGCACGGTTCTCGAAGTCGACCGGCCGTGACTTCTCGAATCTGTCGACGACCGAGTCGATCGACCTGATCCAGTACCAGTTATTCCCGAATCTCGGCCCCTGGGCCGGCATGGCGACGCCGCTCGTCTACCGCTTCCGGCCCAACGGCGACAACCCGGAGGAGTGCATCATGGAAATCATGATGCTGTTCGCCAAGGCGGAGGACGGCAGCCATCCTCCGGTCGGCAAGGCGACGATCGTCGGCCTGAACGACTCCTGGCACAAGGTGCCGGGCATGGGCTCGGCAGCCGACGTGACCGACCAGGACACCGAAAACCTGAAGCGCATCCAGCGCGGCATCCGCGCCTCGAAGAAGCCGGGCGCGACGATGTCCGTCTATCAGGAGAGCCGGATCCGGCACTTCCACAAGACGCTCGAAGCCTACATGGCGGCTTGAGGGCAGGAGACGCACGATGACCGACCGCCCCTGGATCAAGTCCTACCCGCCCGGCGTCCGCTGGGATGCGCCGGTTCCGGTCGCCAGCATCCCGTCGATGCTCGACGACGCTGTTTGCCGCTGGCCCGACCACCCGGCGCTCGACTTCATGGGCCGGCGCATCAGCTACAGCGATCTGGGCGTGCTGGTCGCACGGGCCGCACGCGGTTTCCAGGGCCTGGGCGTCGGCCAGGGCGTGCACGTCGGCCTCTTTCTGCCGAACACGCCGCACTTCGTGATCGCCTTCTTCGGCGTGCTGAAGGCGGGCGGCGTGGTCGTCAACTACTCGCCGCTCGACGCGGCCAAGGTGCTGGAACACAAGATCGAGGACAGCGAAACCGACATCCTCGTCACCCTCGACCTCGCCAGCCTCTATCCGGCGATGCGGCAGATGCTCGGCACGACGTGGCTCAAGACGCTGGTCGTCGGTGACGTCGCCGAGATGAGCGGCAAGCCGGGAGCCGTACGCGCGCAACTGGCGTCGGCGGGCCAGACGAGCACCGTCGACTGGTCCGACCCGCGCCACCTCCGCTTCGAGCAGCTGCTCGCCAACAACGGCGATTTCAACCCGGTGGCCGTCACCGACCCCGTGAACACGCTCGCCATCCTGCAGTACACCGGCGGCACCACCGGCTGGCCGAAGGGGGCGATGCTGAGCCACGCCAACATCACTGCGGCGGTCAACCTGTTCCGGGCGACGACGCTGGGCGACGTCCGCCTGCTGACGCCGGGCGCCGACCGCATCCTGACGGTGCTGCCGCTCTTTCATGCCTACGCGCTGGCGATGAACATGGTGTTCGGCCTCTCGAACGGCGCCGAGCTGATCCTGCACATGCGCTTCGAGCTCGAGGCGGTGCTCGACGACCTGACAACCAAGCGGGTGACGATGTTCCCGGCGGTGCCGACGATGTACACGGCGCTCATCAACCGCCCCGGCATCGAGGAGTTCGACTTCTCGGCGCTGAAGTTCTGCGTCACCGGCGGCGCGCCCGTGCCGATGGAGGTCAACCAGCGCTTCGAGCAGCTGACCGGCTGCAGCCTCTACGAAGGCTGGGGCCTGACCGAGACGTCACCTGCCGGCACCTTCACGCCGGTCGTCGGCCGGCGCCGGCCCGGCTCCTGCGGCATCCCGGGCCCCGGCATCGACCTGCGCATCGTCCGGCTCGACGACGCGACGATCGAGGTCGAATCGGGCGAGCGGGGCGAGGTCTGCCTCTCCGGCCCGAACATCATGATGGGCTACTGGAAGAACCCGCAGGCGACCGCCGACATGATGACTGCCGACGGCTTCCTGCGCACCGGCGACGTCGGCTATCTGGACGGCGACGGCTACCTCTACCTCGTCGACCGCACCAAGGACATGATCCTGTGCGGCGGCTACAACGTTTACCCGCGGCTCATCGAGGAGGCGATCTACCGCCACCCGGCGGTCGCCGAGGTCAGCGTGATCGGCGTCGACGATGCCTACCGCGGCCAGGCGCCGAAGGCCTTCGTCCGGTTGAAGGAGGGCGCCACGCCGCCGACGCTGGACCAGCTCAAGGCTTTTCTTGCACCGCACCTCGGCAAGCACGAGATGGTGCAGGCGCTCGAGATCCGCGCCGAACTGCCGAAGACGGCCGTCGGCAAGCTGTCGAAGAAGGAGCTGTACGAAGAAGAACGCGCCAGGCGCGCGACCGCCTGAACGGCTCCAGGACTCCACGGTCCCGCAACGGCGCAACGGCGCAATGACGCAATCAGAGAGCAGCCCGGCCATGACCTCCGCCTTCGAAGACAAGTTCACGATCGAGGAATTGATCGGCCGCTACAACCAGTCGCTCGACCAGGGCCGGTATGCCGACTTTCTCGACTGCTGGTGCGAAGACGGCGTCTTCGATGGCCTCGGCGGCCCCTACGTCGGCAAGGCGGCGATCCGCGCCTTCACCGAAGGTTATGACGAGCGCTACCGGCTGCGGCTGAACGGCCTCAAACACTTCACCGTCAACATCGTCTCGCGCATCGACGGCGACCGGGCCACCTCCAGCTCGCACCTGCAACTGGTGATGACGGGCGCCCGCGGCGTGCAGATCCTCTTCACCGCCCTCTACGAAGACGAGCTCAGACGCGAGGCCGACGATCAATGGCGCTTCGCCCGCCGCCGACTGCTCCAGGACTTCGCGCCGCCGGCCGACAAGTCGACGGCCGCCGCCACCTCGGCCTGACGGCGGCATCAGGATCCACGAAGCGGCCGAAGCGCCGTCGACCCCTCTCGAAGCGGACACAGATCCGCCTGCATCCAACGGCGCACGAACCACGCCGGTTCCATTATTCAGCGGAGCCATCACCATGAACGACAAGAGCCGCCTTGCAGCCACGCTCGCCTGCACGCTCGCCGGCGCTGCCGCCCCGGGCTTCGCCCAGACGACCGGCAGCGGCCTGACCCTGCAAGGGTTCCTCGACGCGTCGGTGCGCTCCACCCACAACTCGCTCGGCACCTTGCAGTCGCTCTCCAGCGGCAACAACACCACATCGCGGATCATCTTTCGCGGCACCGAGGATCTGGGTGACGGCCTCTATGCCGGCTTCTGGCTCGAGTCGACCCTCATGGCCGACACCGGCGCCGCCGGCGGCGTGAACGTGGCGCCGGCCAACCAGTTCTTCGACCGCATCTCGACCTTGAAGATCGGTTCGAGGAACTGGGGTGAATTCCGGCTCGGCCGCGAATGGAACCCGGTCTTCATCGGCTGGGCCTACAGCGACCCGTTCGTCGCGGTGGGTGTCGGCAGTTCCGCCAACTTCTTCAGCGCCGGCGGTGGCCCGGGTTCCGGCTCGTCGACGGTGCTCGCGCGGGCCTTCGGTACCGTCGTCTCGCCGTCGACCATCTCGCGCACCAGCAACGCCGTCCAGTACCTGACGCCCAACGGGCTCGGCGGCGCCTTCGCGCACCTGATGTTCGCGCCCGGCGAAGCCGCCAATGCCAACGGCAGCTTCAAGTACTCCTCGGGGCGCGCCGGCTGGAAGGGCAGCGCCTTCGAGCTGTCGGCGTACTACTCATCGACGCGGATCGATGCGCAGCAGAGCAACATCAAGCAGACGGGCATCTACACCGGTTATGACGCCGGCATCGTCCGGGTGGCGGCCAGCGTCACCGAATCGAAGTTCCTCAGCTCGAAGCAGCTCAACTACATCCTGGGCCTGAACGTGCCGATCGGCCTGCACCTGATTCGCGCGTCGTACAACCGGGCCGACCAGCGCGGCACCGATGCGGCCGGCGCCAGCATCGACGCGAACGATGCCAACATGTACTGCGTCGGCTACCAGTACAACCTCTCGAAACGCACCGCCCTCTACACCCAGGTCGCCAAGATCACCAACAAAGGCACGGCGCGCTTCCAGGTGCCGGGCGGGCCGGCCGGCACAATCGGCGTGGGCACGAGTTCCACCGGCTACGAAGCCGGCTTGCGGACGGCCTTCTGATGAAGCCGCCGATCACCTCGCGCCGGCTCGGGCGCTCCACGCATCGGTGGCTCGCCGCTGCGGTCGCTGCCGCTGTCTGTTGCGGTTCGGCGAGTGCAGCCGAGACCGTCAAGGTCGCCTTCATCGACATTCTCTCCGGGCCGTTCGGCGTCACGGGGCAGGCCGGGCTCAAGCAGCTTCGCGAGGTGGTGACT
>CAXTDH010000085.1:0-9139 GCA_964242405.1 uncultured Rhizobacter sp.
CGGCAAGAACAACCTGGGCGGGGCCGTCAATGTGATCACCGTTCAGCCGGGCGAGGAAGAGATCAACAGGCTCGACCTGAAGCTCGGCAGCCGGGCCCGGGTGCAGCTCGGCGCCTACACCAACCACGTGTTGAACGACCAGTGGAGCGTTGCCGCGACCGGTGACTTCGATCGCCGCAACGGCATCGGCAAAGCGCTCCTGGTCGACGCACCGAAAGACCCGGGGGAAATCTTCCAGTACTCGGGCCGGGTCGCGGCCAAGTTGAAGCTATCGCCGGATTTCTCCCTGACCGCCTCGGTCGACGCGGTCCACGGCATCAACGGCAAGACGCCGACCAAGGTCGAGATCTACGACCCGGCCGCCGCAGCCGGCTTCGGCCTGACGCAGAGCCAGCTCGCGAGCAACCAGCGCAATTCCAATTCCGGCGAAGCCAACCTCTTCGAGCAGACGAACCGCGGCCTCGGCGGCTCGCTCACCGCCGACTGGCGCATCGACCAGCACCTGACCGCCAAGGTGCTGACCGGCTACCGCTACAGCAGCTACACCGGCGGCCTCGACGACGACAGCGTCTTTGCCGCGCTCGAAACCTTTCCCGAGCACGGCAGCGCGCGGCAGATCTCGATCGAGCCGCAACTCAACGGCGAATACGGCAAGCTCGACTTCGTGACCGGCCTCTACTACGGCCGCGAGAAGGGCGAGACCACCTCCGGCCCCTGGACCTTCGGCGGGTCGCGCGGCGGCGGCGGCTTCTTCAATCTGCAGCAGACGACCAAGAGCGTCGCCGGCTACGGCCATGTCGGCTACCGCGTGCTCGACGACCTGAAGGTGGCCGGCGGCCTGCGCTATTCGCACGACCAGAAGGATGCGAGCGCCCAGTTCGACATCTGGAGCCCGCCGGACCGCGCCTATCGGAACAAGTCCTGGAGCGCCGTCACCGGCGACGTCTCCATCGCCTACGACCTGAGCAAGGCGCTGAGCACCTACGCCACGATTGCCACCGGCTACCAGAGCGGCGGCTTCCCGCCCCGGCCGTTCGGCGGCGCCGCCACCTTCGTCGCCTTCGACCAAACCAAGGCGACCAATTACGAAGCCGGCATCAAGGGCGTCTTCCTCGACAACCTGCTGCAGGCCAACGTCTCGCTCTTCTATACCCAGTACAAGGATTTGCCGCTGCAGGTGAGCACGCCGGTGCCCGGTGTCGGCTTCATCACCCTGACCCAGAGCGCCGGCCGGGCGACCGCCAAGGGCGTGGAGGTCGATGGCACCTTCAAGCTCACCTCCGCCCTCAGCGTCCAGTCGGCCATCGGCTACATCCACTCGCGGCTGACCTCGGTGCCGGCAGTGCCGGCGGGGCAGAACGCCAGCGGCTATGTGCAGGTCGGCTACACGCCGCCGCTGACACCGACCTGGACGGTGGCCGTGACGCCGCGCTACCGGTTCGTGGTCGCCAACGGCGCGACCATCGATTCACGCATCGACTACTCCTTCCGTGGCCACGAATACGGCCAGGCGACCAACAACGCCAACAACTACATCCACGCCCGCTCGCTGGTCGGCTTCAACGTCGCCTACACACCGGCGGCCGGCGCCTGGACGGCGGCGCTCTACGGCCAGAACATCTTCAACAAGGTCTACGACGTCGGCCGCCTCGACGGCGACGGCCCGGGCTACACCCAGGTCATCCGCAGCAACGACCGGAGCGAATTCGGCGTCAAGATGAGCTACGTGTTCTGAGCGCTCCATGCGCCCTGTGAACGTCGTGTGAGCGTGCCGCGCACCCTGCTGATCGACACCGACACGGCCTCCGACGACGCGGTCGCGCTCATCATGGCGCTGCGCTCGCCGGCCGTGAAGGTCGCGGCGATCACGGTCGTCGCCGGCAACGTGCCGGTGGCGGTCGGCACCCGGAACGCGCTCTTCGTCACCGAGCTGTGCGATGCGGCGGTGCCGGTCTTCGCGGGTGCCGCCGGCCCGCTGGTGCGGACGCTGGAGACGGCCGACTGGTTCCACGGCGCCGACGGTCTGGGCGACCATGGCTACGCAGCGAGCGCGCTGCGGCAGTCCGAGACGATGCCGGCGGCCGAGGCCATCGTCGCGACGGTGTTGGCGAGCCCCGGCATCGAGATCGTCACCTTGGGGCCGCTGACCAACCTGGCACTGGCGCTCGCCGCCGAGCCGCGCATCGCCGACCTGGTGTCGCGCTGCGTCGTGATGGGCGGGGCGCCGTGCTGCGAAGGCAATGTCACGCCGGCGGCGGAGTTCAACATCTGGGTCGATCCAGAAGCGGCGCGTCGGGTGTTCCAGTCGGGCCTCGCGATCGAGATGGTCGGCTGGCAGTTGTCGCGCCACGAAGCGGTGCTGAAGGCCGGCGACATCGCCGCGGTGCTGGCGCTGCACACCTCGCTCGCCGAGTTCGCGATCCGTTCCAACAGCACCGCGGCGCGGGCCTACGAGCTTCAGACGGGCGAGATCGGCATCGCCCTGCCCGATCCGGTCGCGATGGCGATCGCGCTCGATCCGGGCCTGTGCCTCGAGGCCAGCCTGCATGCCGTCGACATCGAGACCGGCAGCGAGCTGACACGCGGCATGACGGTCGTCGACCGCCTGAACGTCAGCGGCGACGCCCGCAACCGGGCGGTCTGGTCGGCAGGGACCGATGGCCTCGCGGATCATCGGCAGCAACCGCCGGTCCGTGTCTGCTGGCGGCTCGACGCAGCCGGCTGGAAGGCGGCGCTGCGGGCGGCGTTGAGCTGACTCTGAGCGGGCCGGCAGACGATCGATGCGGCGCGCAGACGCCGCGGTCGTCCTATTGAGCGCGGCAGGTGCATGCGGTACCCTACGAGACCATGGAAGTCCTGCAACTCGATATTTCCGGGCGGCCGCAAGCCTGGATTTCGGCGAAAGAAGCGGCGGTGATCTATGCGAGCGACGGCATTGCCTGGACGCTCGGCGATACCTTCTACGTGCTGCGTGGCGGCACCCAGCGCCGCACCGGCCTGCAATCGCGGATAGAGGTGCACCCGATCATCGCCGTGCGCGGCTCGGTGCCGAGCCGGGCCTGGCGGCAGACGCCGGCGCTTTCCAACCCAAAACTGTTCGCCCGCGATCGGCAGGTTTGCGCCTACTGCAGCCACGAAGCCCATCTGGACGACCTGACCCGCGAGCACATCGTGCCGACCTCGCGCGGCGGTGCCGACACCTGGATGAACTGCATCACCGCCTGCAGGCCGTGCAACGGGCACAAAGGCAACCGCCTGCCCGAGGAGGCCAACATGTCGCTTCATTACCTGCCCTACGTGCCGAACCTGCACGAGGACATGATCCTGCGCGGCCGGCGCATCCTCGCCGATCAGATGGAATTCCTGCTCGCGAGCGTGCCCCGACACAGCCGGCTGCACGCTTGAACCGAGCGGCGGCGGAAGGTAAGCGGCGGCTGGCGGCAACGGCGCCGACACAAGTGGCAGCCGAACCGAACGTTTAGGGCTCACCACCGTCATCGGATGGGGCGTCCGTAGCAAGTGACGGAACTTGCGTGCGCGAATCGGATCGGATTCTGGTTACGTCATTGTGATTCGCCCGGACGCCCTCATTGTTGGAGAGATGAACATGAAACGATTGATTGCGGCACTGTCGGTCGTGGCGCTCGCAGCCTGCACCACCGCCGATCCGAACGTCATTTCCCGTTACGACGCGCCGCGCATGTCGCAGGTGCAGGACGCGACGGTGCTGTCCGTCCGCCCGGTGACGGTCGAGGGCAACCAGAGTGGCATCGGCGGCGCCAGCGGGGCGGTCATCGGCGGTGTCGCCGGCTCCTCGGTGGGCGGTTCCCGGGAGGGCTTCATCGTCGGTGTGCTGGGCGCGGTGGCGGGTGCGGTCGTCGGCAATGCCGTCGAGCGCAACGCGACCAAGGAGAACGCGGTCGAAGTGACGGTTCAGCTGCGAAACGGCGAGCGCCGGGCGATCGTCCAGGGCCGGACCAATGAGGCCTTCACGCCCGGCGAGCCGGTGGAACTCGTCACGACCGGCAGCAAGACGCGTGTGCGCCGGGTGTATGCGCAGCCGCCGATGTCGGGGCCGGTACCGACCGCCGGCTGAACGCGATGGCCGTCAGGCGGCCAATGATTTCATCTCCGCATACAGATCGGCTTTGCCCTCGAAGCCGATCCCCGGCAATTCGGGCAGCATGACGAAGCCGTCCTCCACCTGCACGCCGTCCGGAAAGCCGCCGTACGGCTGGAACAGGTCCGGATAGCTTTCGTTGCCGCCCAGGCCGAGCCCCGCGGCAATCGCCAGTGACATCTGGTGCCCGCCGTGCGGGATGCAGCGCGACGCCGACCAGCCGTGCGCCTCCAGCATGTCGAGCGTGCGCAGGTACTCGACCAGGCCGTAGCTGAGCGCACAGTCGAACTGCAGCCAGTCGCGATCGGGCCGCATGCCGCCGTAGCGGATCAGGTTGCGGGCGTCCTGCATCGAGAACAGGTTCTCGCCGGTGGCCAGGGGCCGGTCGTAGTGGTCGGCGAGCTCGGCCTGCAAGGCGTAGTCGAGCGGATCGCCGGCCTCTTCGTACCAGAACAGGTCGTATGGCGACAACGCGTCGGCGTACTGGATGGCGGTCGGCAGATCGAAGCGGCCGTTGGCGTCGACTGCCAGCCGCTGGCCGGGCGCCAGGAGCTTGAGCACCGCCTCGATCCGCTTGCAATCTTCGGCCAGCGATGCGCCGCCGATCTTCTTCTTGACGACCGAATAGCCTCGGTCGATGTAGCTGCGCATCTCGCGCTCCAGGCCTTCGATGCCCTGGCCGGGCCAGTAATAGCCACCGGCGGCGTAGACGAAGACCTTGCGGTTCGGGCGACCGTCGCCGTAGCGGTCGGCGAGCAACTGGTAAAGCGGCTGCCCGGCGATTTTCGCGACCGCATCCCAGATGGCCATGTCGATCGTGCCGACCGCGACCGAGCGTTCGCCGTGGCCGCCGGGCTTCTCGTTGGCCATCATCGTCGCCCAGACTTTTTCCGGGTCGAGGTTGTCGCCCGACGCATCGAGCAGGCTCTGCGGGTCGGCTTCGAGGAGGCGCGGGATGAAGCGCTCTCTCATCAACGCGCCCTGGCCGTAACGGCCGTTGCTGTTGAAGCCGTAGCCGATGACGGGTCGGCCGTCGCGGACGACGTCGGTCATGACCGCCACCAGGCTCAGGGTCATCTTCGAGAAGTCGATGTAGGCGTTGCGGATGTTCGAGGTGATCGGCTTGGTCTGCTCGCGGATCTCGGTGATGCGCATGGTCGTCGCTCCGTGTCGTCGGCGCAACGCGAGTCTCAGGACGTGGCCGGTGACGCCGCCCTTGCCGGCGCCATCACCTTGTCGAGGGTGATCGGCAGGTCGCGCACCCGCCGCCCCGTGGCATGGAACACCGCGTTCGCAATCGCGGCCGCCACGCCGACGATGCCGATCTCGCCCAGCCCCTTGGCCCCGAGCGGGTTGACGACATCGTCGTGCTCCTCGACGAAGATCACGTCGATCGCAGGCGGCACGTCGGCGTTCACCGGGATGTGATATTCGGCGTAGTTGTGGTTCATGTAGCGGCCGAAGCGGTGGTCCATGACGCTCTCTTCCTCGAGCGCCATGCCGATGCCCCAGACGACCGAGCCCATGATCTGGCTGCGGGCCGTCTTGGCATTCAGGATGCGGCCCCCGGCGATGGCGCTGACCACGCGCCGCACCTCCACCTTGCCGAGCAGGTCGTCGACCGCCACCTCGACGAACACCGCCGAATGGGTGCTGATCGTGTACTTGCGCTGCTTGAGCATGTTGGGCAGCGCGGTGGTGGTCGCTTCCACGGTGTAGTGCTCGGCGGCCTGCACCAGGTCGGTCAGCAGGATGCGCTGCGCCGGTTGGTCACGCAGGAACAGGTAGCCGTTCGCGAAGGCGACTTCCTCGCGCTTCGCAAGGGCGAGCGGCGAGGCCGACAAGGCCGGCGCCTTGCGGGCGAGCTTCAGCAAAGCCTCGGCCACGTCGTCGCAGGCACCCTTGACGGCAGTGCCGACCGAGCCGGCCGTCCAGGAACCGCCCTGCAGCGGCGCGGGCGGCAGGTCGGTGTCGCCGAGGCGCACCACCACCTTTTCGGGCGCAACGCCGAGCGCGTCGGCCGCGATCTGCATCAGCACGGTGTAGGTGCCGGTGCCGATGTCGGTCGCGGCACTGCTCACGACCAGGCTGCCATCGGCATGCAGCGCGACCTTTGCGCTCGCCTTCTGCTGCATCGCATCCCAGATGCCGCAGGCCATGCCCCAGCCGATCCGGAGGTGGCCGTCGCGCATCGAGCCGGGCGCGGCGCTGCGCTTGTCCCAGCCGAACCGCGCGGCCCCTTGCTTGAAGCAGGCGTGGAGCTCCTTGCTGGAGTACGGCAGGTCCTTCGCTTGATCTCGTTCGGCGTAGTTCTTGATGCGAAAGGCGAGCGGGTCCATCGCCAGCGCATGCGCCATCTCGTCGACGGCGCATTCGAGCGCATAGACGCCTTGGGTGGCCCCGGGGGCGCGCATGTCCAGCGGCGTGTAGACATCGAGCGGCACGGTGCGGTAGGCGAGGCGCACGTTGTCGCACTGGTAGGCCATCGCCGACCAGTTGACGACGTTCTCGACGTAATCCTCGAAGCGCGAGGTCTCGTACTCGCACTCGTGGACGATCGACGTCAGCGTGCCGTCGGCCTCCGCGCCCATCGAGATGCGCTGCAGGGTATGCGGCCGGTGGCCGAAGCTGAACATCTGCTGCCGCGTCATGCCCACCTGCACCGACCGCTTCAGCTCGGTCGCCGCCAGCGCCGCCAGGAAGAGCTGGTGCTGCGGCCGCAGGCCAGAGCCGAAACCGCCGCCCATGTAGGGGGTGCGCACGACCAGATCGCCGGTCGCCAGGCCGAACACCTTGTGCAGATAGGTCTGCACGTTGACGACGCCCTGGGTCTTGTCGTAGACCGTCAGCTTGCCACCGGTCTCGTAGACGACGGTGGTCGCGAACATCTCCATCGGGTTGTGGTGCTCGGCCGGCGTCTCGTATTCGGCCGTGACCTTCACCGGCGCCTTGGCGAGCGCCGCATCGGCGTCGCCGCGCGGCTTGGGCGGCGGCTCGTAGCCGCCCTTGCCTTCGTGCGGCTTCCGCGCCCGGCCGAGGTGGGCCCGCAGGTCGGTCTCGTGCGCCTCGATCTTGAACGACACCTGCACGAGCGAAGCGGCATGGCGCGCCTGCTCGAAGGTCTCGGCGACCACGAGGGCGATCGGCTGCTGGCTGTGCGATATCTTGTTGTCGTAGAGCGGCCGGAACGGCGAGCCGTGCGGGGCGTCGTCGTCCTTCCAGCCGCTGTCGAACCAGGCGAGGCTGGGCCGGTTCAGGTGGCTGAACACCTGCACGACGCCGGGTACCGCAAGCGCGGCGCCCGCGTCGAGTTCGGTGATGCGGCCGTGGGCGATCGGGCTGGAGACGATGACGCCGTACAGCAGCCCCTGGGTGTGGTACTCGGCCGAATAGGCGGCGGAGCCGGTGACCTTCGCGGGGCCGTCGACCCGGTTGAGCCCGGGGCCAAGGAGCGGATGACTCGGATTGGCGGTCGCGGCGTCGAGCGCGTCGGGGAACTTGATCATGACGGGTCGGCCTCCATGCCGGCAGCTTGCGCGAGCGCCCGAGCGATCGCCCGTTGCGCGAGTTCGATCTTGAATGCGTTGTGGGCCAGGCCGCGGGCGCCGTGCAGGGCGATTGCGCCTGCCGCTTCGAAAACAGCCGACGACGGTGCCCGGCCGACGAGCGCTGCTTCGGCGTCGACGCTGCGCCAGGGCTTGTGGGCGACGCCACCGAGCGCCAGCCGGGCCTCGGCGATCGCACCGCTGCCGTCGAGTCGCAAGGCGGCTGCGACCGACACCAGCGCGAAGGCGTAGGACGCGCGGTCGCGCAGCTTCAGGTAGGTCGAATGGGTGGCGTAGCCCTCCGCGGGCAAATCGACCGCGAGGATCAGCTCGTCGGGCGCGAGGGTGTTGTCGCGCTGCGGCTCGTCGCCCGGCAGGCGGTGGAAGTCGCTGAACTCGATCGTCCGGTCGCCGCCGGCGCCGGTGACCCGCACCGTGGCGCCCAGCGCCGCGAGGGCGACGCACATGTCCGACGGATGGGTCGCGACGCACTGGTCGCTCGCGCCGAGGATGGCGTGGATGCGGTTGTAGCCGTCGATCGCCGAGCAGCCGGTGCCGGGCTGCCGCTTGTTGCAGGGCGTCGCCAGGTCGTAGAAGTAGTAGCAGCGGGTGCGCTGCATCAGGTTGCCGCCGGTCGACGCCATGTTGCGCAGCTGCGCCGACGCGCCGGCCAGGATCGCCTGCGAGAGCAGCGGGTAGCGCGACCGGACGCGGTCGTCGTAGGCGAGATCGGCGTTGCTGACGAGGGCACCGATCGTCAGACCGCCCGCAGCGTTCGACTCGATCTGGCGCAACGGCAGACCGGTGATATCGATCAGCCAATCCGGGCGCTCGACGTTCTCCTTCATCAGGTCGAGCAGGTTGGTGCCGCCGCCGATGAACTTCGCGTGCCGGCCAGCGCCCACGGCGCGGACGGCATCGGCGACGCTGGCGCTGCGTTCGTAGGCGAAGGGGTTCATGGCGTGGTCTCGGTCGGGACGGGAGGCGGCGTCCGGGTCGGGGTCGTCGGCGGCGGCGTCGTCCAGGCCGGCGACGAGGCCGAGGCCGGGCTCGACGAGCTGGCGGGCGTCGATGGCGCGGCAGGCGCGGGGGCTGGCGCAGCAGCCCGCGCTGGCCGGCGCATCACCTCCACCACCGCCTCCACAATGTTCGGATAGGCGCCACAACGGCACAGATTGCCGCTCATCAGCTCGCGGACATCGGCCGGCGTCTTCGCCTGGCCCTCCGCCATCAGGCCGACCGCCGAACAGATCTGCCCGGGCGTGCAGTAACCGCACTGGAAGGCGTCCTTGTCGATGAAGGCCTGCTGCAGCGGGTGGAGCGCCTCGGCGCTGCCCAGCCCTTCGATCGTCGTCACCGAGCAGCCGTCCTTCATGACCGCCAGCGACAGGCACGAATTGATCCGCTTGCCGTCGACCAGCACGGTGCAGGCGCCGCACTGGCCGTGGTCGCAGCCCTTCTTGGTGCCGGTCAG
>CAXTDH010000086.1:0-5279 GCA_964242405.1 uncultured Rhizobacter sp.
GAGCGGCGTCTTCGGCCGGCGCGAGTTCCGCGCCGTCAAGGGCGCGACCTTCCGCCTGCGCCAGGGCCACACGCTGGGTGTCGTCGGCGAATCGGGCTCCGGCAAGACGACCATGGGCCTGGCGCTGCTGCGCCTGCACGAGCCGAGCGGCGGGCCGGTGGGCGGCAAGGTCACCTTCGACGGCATCGACCTGCTGGCCCTGACCAAGGGCGAGATGTTGCCGATGCGCAAACGGATCCAGGTGGTGTTCCAGAACCCCTACGGCTCGCTCAACCCGCGCTTCCCCATCGGCCAGACGCTCGTGGAGCCGATGACGATCCACGGCGTCGGCAGCGGCACCGCGGACCGCGATGCCCGTGCCCGGGCGCTGCTCGTCAAGGTCGGCCTGACCGAGGCGGCGATGGACAAGTACCCGCACGAATTTTCCGGCGGCCAGCGTCAGCGGGTCGCGATCGCCCGTTGCCTGACCTTGTCACCGGAGGTGCTGGTGCTCGACGAGGCGGTCAGCGCGCTCGATGTGTCGGTGCAGGCGCAGGTACTCAATCTGTTGAAGGACCTGCAGGACGAGCTCGGGCTGGCCTACATCTTCATCAGCCACGACCTGGCGGTGGTGCGCTTCATGGCCGACGAGGTGCTGGTCATGAAAGATGGCGAGGTCGTGGAGCAGGCGGGGGTGGAGCAGATTCTCGACCGGCCGCAGCAGGCGTACACGCGGCGCTTGCTGGGTGCCATCCCGCGGGGGTACCGGGCGGCTGCTTGAGGGTGATGAGAGCCCCAACACCTGCTTTCTCGCGCAGGCGGGAGAGAGCGTTCCAGGATCATCAGGTCGCCGGAATCTGGTCTGCTCGACGTGGGATAGACGTCCTCAAGGCGCATTGCCGTTGCGATTGGTACGGTCCGGCACGGCCGCCACCAGCGCCCGCAGATCGCCTTCCCAGCCCGCCAGCTTCTCCACTGCCCGCCGGCGCTGAACCGGCGTGGTGCTGTTCTGCAGCCGTGCCGCGAGCCCGCAGTTGAACTGCTGCAGGTTTTCGGCGTAGCGCCGGTATTCAGATCGGGGCGAGCGCTCGAGCTGGTCGGCGTAGACGCGCAGTGCCGCCATCGCCTGCTCGCGGGTGCCGTTCTCGGCCCGCAGCCGGCGAAGGATCTGCAACACCGCCTGTTGGCGCTGCTGGCGCTCGGCAAACCAGACGTCGGCGTCGAACGGGGAGCGCGGCAGCCCTTCGGCCAACACCGCAAGCTGCGCCTCGTCGAGCCGGCCGTACAGCTCCTCGGCCCGGTCGACCGTCCGCTTCAGGTTGGCCCGGGCCCGCTGGGCCGGATCCGGCTGCAGGTACTCGTCCCGAAAGTCGTCGTTGTATTTGCCGTAGCGGCGCGCGAGGTGTTGAACCTGCTCCGGCGTGACGGTCAGCATCACGTCGGCGGCTTGCGGCGCAATCCGCTCGAAAGCCGTCCGCGTGCGGCTCGTCAGCTCGGCCTGCCAGGCGCAGATACGGGCCGGCGTGGTGTCGGCCTGGATGTCGTTGCCGGCGCGTGCCAGCAGCGCCGCGTAGTCGGGCAGCTGCGTCTGGCGATGCCAGCTGAACCACTGGGCGATCGCGTCGCGGGCTTTGGGCGCCTGCTCGCGGTTGAAGTCGATGTAGCGGTCCAGCCACCAATAGCTCAGGTCGGGGCCGGCGGCATAGGCGATGCGCAAGGTGCTGCAACCGCCGAGCAGGGTCAGCAGGGCAGCGCACAGCATCGCGATAATCGCCGGCGGCCTCGAGTCGGAGGGCCGCCACGACAGGGACGGAGCACGGCGCATGGCAAATGATTCGGATCGCATGGCGCTCGACGTCGTGATCATGGCGGCGGGCAGGGGCACCCGGATGAAGTCGCGCCTGCCGAAGGTGTTGCATCGCCTGGGCGGAGCGAGCCTATTGCAACACGTCCTGCAAACCGTTTCGGTGATGGGGGCGGAGCGCATCGTCGTCGTCACCGGCCATGGGGCCGACGAGGTCGAGGCCGCGGTGACGGGGCCGGCGAATCTCGTGTTCGTCCGCCAGATGCCGCAGCGGGGGACCGGCCATGCGGTGCAGCAGGCGGCGCCGCTGTTGGGGGATGCCGGCGTCACGCTGATCTTGAATGGGGACGTGCCGCTGATCGAACCGGCCACCGCCGCGGCGCTGGTGGCGGCCAGTGGCGGTGAGCGGCTGGCGTTGTTGACCACCACGCTGGAGGATCCGGCCGGCTATGGGCGGATCGTGCGGACGGCGTCGTCGGCAGTGGTCGGGGCTGCCAGCGCAACCGTCCAGGGCATCGTCGAGGAAAAGGACGCCACCGCGGCACAACGCCGAATCCGAGAGGTCTACACCGGCGCGATGGCCGCACCGACGCTTTTGCTCAAGCGCTGGCTGGCCGCGCTGCGCGACGACAACGCCCAGCGCGAGTACTACCTCACCGACATCGTCGCCATGGCGGTCGCCGAAGGCGTGGAAGTCACGACCGCCCAGCCGGCGAGCGTCACCGAGGTGCTCGGCGTCAACAGCCCGGCGCAGCTCGCCGACCTGGAGCGCCGCTTCCAGCAGCGCCAGGCCGTGGCGCTGATGGAGGCCGGGGTGCGCCTGGCCGACCCGGCGCGGATCGACATCCGCGGCATGCTCTCCTGCGGCGAGGACGTCGAGATCGACGTCAATTGCGTCTTCGAGGGCAAAGTCACGCTCGCCGACCGGGTGCGCATCGGCGCCCATTGCGTCATCCGCGACGCGGCGATCGGCGCGGATGTCATCGTCCATCCCTTCAGCCACATCGACGGCTCGACCACCGACCGGCAAGCCGACCCGGGCGTGACCATCGGCGCCGATTCGCGCATCGGCCCGTTCGCCCGGCTGCGACCGGGCGCGCAGCTCGGTGCAGGCGTCCACGTCGGCAACTTCGTCGAGGTGAAGAACTCGACGCTGGGTGCGGGCGCCAAGGCCAACCACCTGGCCTACCTCGGCGACGCGAGCCTGGGCGAGCGTGTCAACTTCGGCGCCGGCAGCATCACGGCCAACTACGACGGCGTCGCCAAGCACCGCACGACGATCGGCGCCGATGTGCAGGTCGGCAGCAATTGCGTGCTGATCGCGCCGCTCGTGATCGGCGCCGGCGCGACCATCGGCGGCGGCTCGACGCTCGCCAAGGACGCCCCCGCCGGGCAGCTCACCGTCGCCCGGGCGCGGCAGGTGTCGCTGGCGGGCTGGAGGCGGCCGGCTCGCCCGGCGAAGAAGCCGGATCCGCAGCCCTGACCAGGGGCGCCGCCGGCTCGGGCAACGGCACCGGCTCGGCATTGGCTACGGCTACGGCTACGGCTTCAAGATCGGCAACGGCACTGGATCGGGAATCGGCACCGGCTTCGGCCGGGTCATGCGGTTGTTCCGCACCCAGGCCTCGAAGGCCTCCCGCGGCATCGGCCCGCCCATCAGCAGGCCCTGCAGCTGGTTGCAGCCGAGCGCCGCGAGGAATTCCTGCTGCGCCGTCGTCTCGATGCCTTCGGCCACCACCGTCATGCCGAGGCTCTGGCCCATCTGGACGATCGCCCGGATGATGGCGGCCGAATCGGCGTCGTCGGGCAGGTCCCGGACGAAGGAGCGGTCGATTTTCAACTTGTCGATCGGCAGATCCTTCAAGTGGCCGAGCGAGGAATAGCCGGTGCCGAAGTCGTCGATCGAGATCTGCAGGCCCATGGCCTTCAGGTCGGCGAGCCGGCTCTTCACTTCGTCGAGGTCGTCCATCAACATCCGCTCGGTCAGTTCGAGCTCGATCAGCGGCTCGCTGCCCGGGGGTTCGCCACCCGCCACCGGCGCCGGCAGCACCCTGGCGACCGCGGCGACAAAGCCGATCGACTGGAACTGCACGTTCGACAGGTTGACCGCGATCGGCCCGAGCGCCAGGCCCATCGCCCGCCAGCGCAGCGCACAGGCCAGGGCTTCGCGCAGCACCCACTGGCCCATCGGCAGCATCAGCTGGCGCTCTTCGGCGATCGGGATGAAGGCATCGGCGCCGAGCAGGCCGCGCTCCGGGTGGTTCCAGCGGATCAGCGCCTCGGCGCCGAGTGCCCGGCCGTCGCGGGCGTCGACCTGCGGCTGGAAGTAGAGCTCGAATTCGCCGTGCTGCAAGGCGCCCGCGAGCTGGCTCTCGAGCACCAGGGCGGCGAGCGCGGCAGCGGCCAGGCCGACGTCGAAGAACTGGAAGTTGGCCCGGCCGCGCGACTTCGCCAGGTACATCGCGCTGTCGGCGTTCTTGACGAGTTCGGCCGGCGTGCCGCCGTCCGCCGGAAAGAGAGCGATGCCGATCGACGGCGTCACCGAAATGTGGCGGCCCTCGACGTCGAGCGGTTCGGAAATCGCGGCCATGAGCTTCTTGGCCACCTCCTCGACATCCACCTCGTGCTTGTGCAGGCTGCGCCGCTCCGAGAGCAGCACGACGAACTCGTCGCCGCCGAAGCGGGCCACGGTGTCGCTGGCCCGCAGCGTCCGTGTGATGCGCGCCGCCACGGTGCAGAGCAGGCTGTCGCCGGCAAGATGACCGAGCGAATCGTTGACCCGCTTGAAGTGATCGAGGTCGATGAAGAGCAGCGCCAGTCGGGCGTCGGTCAGCCGCGAGCCGACGATCGAGTCGGAAAGACGAGCCAGCATCGCGTTCCGGTTGGGCAGGCCGGTGAGCGCGTCATGGTGCGCCAGGTGGTGGATGCGCGCCTGCGCGGCCTGGCGATCGCGGATGTCGCGAACGATCGTCATCCGCAGGCGTACGCCGTGGCGCAGCATCGTCCTGCCGATGAACTCGACCGGTATGCGCCGGCCGTGCCGATCGATGATGGCGCTTTCGTACTGCGTCTCGGCGCCCGAAGCGACCGCGGCGGCGGCATGCGCGACCTCGTCCGGTGCGATCAGCTCGAAGGTCGGCCTTCCGACCAATTCCTCGAGCGAGTAGCCGGTCAGCTCGAGGATCGGGCCATTCGCATCGACGACCCGGCCCTCTTCCTGGAAGACGATGCCCTCGGCGCTCGCCTGCATGAATTTGCCCAGCCGTTCCTCGGATTCCTGCGCCGCTTTCTCAGCCAGCCGGTGGCGGGTGATGTCCGACAGCAGCACGAACACACCGGTCAGGCCGGCCTCGGCGGCACCGTCCAGATGGGGAATCAGCTGCGCCTCGATCCAGCGGACGTCGTCGCCTGACCCGTCCATGCGGCGTTCATAGACGACCGGCCGCAACGTCTCGCGCAGGCGGTCGAGCATCGGCCGGACTTCCCGCGCCGCCTC
>CAXTDH010000086.1:5289-9083 GCA_964242405.1 uncultured Rhizobacter sp.
CGGGCGTGAAGTCATCGTATGATTACCGCGTCGACCGGGCGAAGCGTCTCGCGCATGCGGGCTAGCATCGGCCGGACTTCCTGCGCTGCCGCCTCGCCGATCACGTCCTCGAACCGCGAGCCGAGGATCGATTGCTCGTCATGGCCGAAGCTTCGCGCATAGAGCTGGTTCGCGAATCGGCAGCGGAACTCCGCGGTGTCGTAGTAGGCGATCATCACCGGCAGGTTGTCGGCGATCAGCCGGGCGAACGCGGCCTGCGGTGGGCCGACACGCGCCGCCGTGCTCGTCACGCCCGCCGTGCCCGCCGTGCCCGCCGTGCCTGCCGTGCCTGCCACGCCGTCGGCCTGGTCTGTTTCTGGCCGTGGGTTTTCCGGACCGGCCATTCAGACGGATACCGGCGTGCCGGCAGAAGCGGCTGGAGGCACTGCTGCCGCCGGGCCCGGCTGCTGCTGCGCGGTGTCGAGCGCCAGGCAGAGGTCGTCCCAGGCCTTGGCCTTGTCCTCGCCGTTGCGCAACAGGTAGGCGGGATGGAAGGTCACGATCAGCGGTACGCCCTGATAACGGTGCACGCGACCGCGCAGGCGGCCGATCGGTTCGCTGCTGCGCAACAGGCTCTGTACCGCGAACCGGCCCATCGCCAGGATGATGCGCGGCCGGACCAACTCGATCTGCCGGACCAGGTAGGCCTCGCAACGGGCGAGCTCCTCCGGCGCCGGGTTGCGGTTCCCGGGCGGTCGACATTTGAGGGTGTTGCAGATGTAGACCTGGCGCGCCGGATCGTCGTCGCTGCGCGACAGGCCGATGGCCCGCAGCATGTTGTCGAGCAGCTGACCGGATTTGCCGACGAACGGTTCGCCCTGGATGTCTTCCTGCTCGCCCGGCGCCTCGCCGACGATCATCCAGTGCGCACGCGGGTGGCCGACGCCGAACACCGTCTGGCGCCGGCTCTCGCAGAGTTTGCAGGCGGTGCACCCGGCCACGGTCCGACGGAGTGCGGCCCAATCCATCGCTCCGACTTCTTCCGGCACGCGCACGGCGTCGGCCACGAGCGCTTCGCCCGCCGCAACTTCCGAAAAGGCCGACGATGCAGGCGAAACCGGGGCCGCCGCGCTGGCCTGGAGCGCCGACGACACAGGTGTAGCTGGGGCAGCCACGGTTTCGGCATCGCCGACAGCCGGCACAGTCGATCGCGGCAGCCAGAGCCGCAGACCCATCGCCTCCAGCATGGCCAGTTGCCGGTCAGACCAGCGCATCGCCGGGCTCCGTGTCGGTGGCGCCGATTCGCCGGCTCATCAGGACGGCATCTTCACGCCGACCGGCAGGCGCCGGGTAATAGTTCTTTCGCACCCCGACATCGGCGAACCCGAGGTGGCGGTACACCGCTTGTGCAGAGTCGTTGCTGCGCCGCACCTCCAGCCAGATCTGGCGCGCCGCGCGTGCCCGGCCGAGGCGGCACAAGGCCGTGATCAGCCGGCTCGCGTGGCCGTGGCCTCGGGCTGCCGGGGCGATGGTGATGTTGAGCAGGTGCAGCTCGTCGACGCCCGGCATGGCCACGAAGTAGCCGAGCAGCTCGCCGCCCGCGTTCAGCAGCACGCCGGCGGCGTAGTCGGCGGCCAGTGAATCGACGAAATTGCCGCGCGTCCAGGGAAAGGCATAGCTCGCGGCCTCGACCGCCATCACCCTGTCCAGGTCGGCGACCGTCATCGGCTGCAGGGAAAGGCCGACGACGGCCTGCAGTTCGTGCCCTGCATCCCTCATCGCGGAGCGCCCGATGCCGTCGCGACCCTTGCCGCCACTGCCACGTCCACCGCCTTGGCCGTCCGCGCCAAATCGCGCTCTTCGGTCGTCTGGGCGACCTTGTCCCGCAGGTAGAGCGGCAACGCGAATGCCGCGTCGACAGCGCGTCCTCGGGAAAACAGCGGCGCCGCCAGTCGGAGCAGGGCACGCGCGGTCGGTGCCGCGGCGGGGTGCAAGCGGGCGTTGCCGGGATGCAGCGCAGCGGCGAATGCAATGAGCCCGTTGCCGGCGACGGCCTCGGGCGGGTCGCGCTGCCAGCGTTCGTCGAGCGCCGCCGCAGACGTGAGCTGCGGTGCCTCGAGCACCTCCCAGCCGGTCGCGCCGTGCCGGTACTGCGCGGCGTAGAGCTCGCCCATGCGTGCGTCCAGCAACGCCCACACCCGGCAGCCGGCCGACTCGCTTCGCGCGTCCTCGGCGATCGCGAGCAGCGTGTCGGTCGGCAGCACCGGCTTGTTCGCGCCGTAGCCCAGACCCTGGGCGACCGCACAGGCGGTGCGCAGGCCGGTAAACGCACCGGGGCCACGCCCGAAGGCGATCGCGTCGAGTGCGGCCAGGCCGATGCCGGCCTCCGCGAGCAGCGCAAAAACGGCCGGCAACAGCCCGGCGGAGGCCTGGGCGCCGCCTGGGGCGTCGGTCGAGATCACGTCGTTGCCGATCTGCAGCGCGACGCTCATGTGCTCGGTGGCCGTGTCGAAAGCAAGAAGGTTCATGCAGTGGGTCGCGTTCGTCGATCCCAGTTTAGGGCAACGCCCGAGCGTGACACGCTGCCGGCCGGGGTGTCCCGCCGCGGCGGCCAGGCCTCAAGTCGGGGCCTGGAAAGCCGAATCAATGGGTGATCGGGCCGAAGGCGGCTCGCCCTGGCCTTAACCTCACTGTCCGACCGATGAAAAGTACCGCCCGTGGCCTCACCCTCGTCGAAATCGCGATCGCGGTGACGATCATCGGCTTCGTCGCCGCGTTCGCGCTGCCGGCGTACCGTGACCACACCATCCGGGAGAAGGTGGCCGAAGTCGTGGCCACGGCCCGGGCAGCACAGGGCACGGTCGACGAATACGCCGGGTCCAGCGGCGAACTGCCGACGACGGCCGCCATCTCGCTGCCCTTCGCCACGTCGCGCTATGTGCGGGCGAGCACCTGGGCCGGCACCGCAAGAGCCGGGGCGATCACCGTGTCGACACGGCCGACGACGAGCCAGGACGAAACCGAGCTGAATTCGAAGGTGGTGGTGCTGACGGCCACCTACAACCCGCTCTCGCGCACCGTCGACTGGGCTTGCGGCAACACCGCGGCCACCACGGTGCCGGCCCGGTACCTTCCACCCGACTGCCGCTAGTCGCCGCTGGCCATGACCTCCTCTCGTACCGTTGCCCCCTCCGCCTGGCCGGGATTCGTCGGGCGTTTCATGCTGCTCTGGCTCGCGGTCGCGATGGCCACGGGCGTCCATTGGATACGCGTCACCTTCGGCGAGGTCTCGTTCGGCCAGATCGTCTTCCACTGGCGCTTTCTCGGGGGCTCGTCGTCGATCGCACCGTTGATCGCGACCGACTTCCTCGTCGTCTGCGGCCTCTGTTCGCTGCTGGGCGCGGCGTTCGTGGCCTGGTTCTGGCGGCGCGGGTTGCGGCCCTGGCTGGCGCCGCGTCGCCGGGTTCCCTGGCGTCTGATCGGGCGGCTCGGCTTCTGGATTCCCGTGGTCGTCATCGGCGCGAGCATCGTCACGCTCGTGGCCCGGACGGGGGCGATCCAGTTCTTCCGGCCGGTCGGCACCGACGACTACTTCGCCGTTCACTATGTTCGACCGGAGACGGTGCCGCTGCAGACGGCGCAACCCAAGAACCTGGTGCTGATCTACGTCGAGAGCCTGGAAGCGTCCTATGCCCACGAAGCCGTTTTCGGCCCCAACCTGCTGGCGACGCTCGCCGAACTCCGGCCGCTCTCGTTCGCCAGCTACCAGCCGATGCCCGGCACCGGCTGGACGATCGCCGCGATCGTCTCGACCC
>CAXTDH010000087.1:0-9043 GCA_964242405.1 uncultured Rhizobacter sp.
ACGGCACCCCCGAGCCGGAACTCGATGCTCAGATTCATCTCGCGTTCGACAACCTGCAGGCGGTGCTCGAAGCGGCGGATTGCGCGTTCGACGACGTGATCGATGTCACCCTGTTTCTCGTAGACCCCGAGGCGAGCATCGGTCATGTGCTGGGAGCGATGAAAGGAGCTTTTGCGGTCGAGCCGCCCCCGAATGTCACAGCCGTCGGGGTGAATTGGCTGGCCGGCTTTCAGTTCGAAATCAAGGTGGTCGCCCGCATCCCCAAGCCTTGAGGGTGGCGCTTCGACGGCGACGGCGTCGGCGGCCCGGCCAGCGCCTGCCTGCCGACGGATCTCAGGACGAAGTGCTGGCCGACGCGTCGCCGATGCGATCGGCGGCGAACAAGGCCACCGCCGCCACGTCCCGGTCGCCCCAGCCGCCATCGACCGCGCGCTGAACCGCGGCCAGGGCACCCGCCGCCACCGGCACCGTCTCGGCGCCGCCACCGGCCGCGACGATCGTTTTCAGATCCTTCAAGCAGCCGACGATGTCGAACGCCGGTGCCGTCGACTGGCCGCGCAGCACCGGCATCTTGCCCGGCAACTCGACGAGCGCGCCCGGCCCGCTTTCGATCACGTCGAGAATGGCCGACGGCTCGATGCCGAAGCGCCGCGCCAGCCCCAGGCAATCGCCGAGCGCGGCCCAGTAGGTCGCCTTGAGCAGGTTGATGGCGAGCTTGCCGGCGTAGCCCGCGCCGCTGGGCCCCAGCGGGTGCACCGCGCGGCAGACGAGTTGCAGCGCCTCGGCCGCCTCGGCAACATCCGCCGGCGCCCCGCCCGCGAGCCCGATCAAGCGGCCTTCGCGAGCCGGCCCGACCGTGCCGAGCACCGGCGCATCGACGAAGCGCCCGCCTGCCGCGGCGATGGCGAGCGCGAGTTCGATGCCCATGCCCGGTGGCACGGTGCTGGTGTCGACGACGAGCCGGCCGCGCAGGTCTGCCTTTGTCAGCCCGCCAGGGCCGAAGTAGACCGCCCGCACCGCCGCCTCGTCGAAGAGGCTGGAGAAGACGACATCGCAGTCGGCCGCGAGCGCCGCCGGCGTGGCCGCGATGCGTGCGCCCGACTCGGAAGCCGCGGTGGCGGCAGGCCCGGGCGAGCGGTTCCAGACCGAGAGTTCGTGCGACCGGGCGACGATTCGCGCCCCCATCGCCGCGCCCATCCGGCCGAAGCCGGCGATTCCGATTCGCATGGTGTCCTTCCTCTCGCGAGCCTCAGCGGCCGAAGCAGTTTCGAGCGGGCATGGGCGACAGCTTCACGGCCCTCAGGCCACCGAGAAGACCTGCTGCGGCGTCTTCAGCAGCCGCTCGATGCCGTTGGCGGTGAAGTGGAAGCTGAGGTTGTTCGGCAAGCCCCAGGCGTTTGGCGTGTGCACCGTCGGGTGGATCGAGATCACCATGTCGTGCTCGATCGTCAGGTTCTCGCCGAGCGGGCTGAACGCCGGGCGCTCGACCAGATCGAGCCCCTGCGAGTGGCCGAGCAGCCGGTGTTCGGTCGGATAGCCATGCCGGGTCATGAAGGCATTGTTGATCTCGAGCAATTCCGACGGCAGCATGCCCGGGCGAACCGATTGCGCCAGGAACTCCTGGATCTCGCAGGCGTGGCCGAAGGCCTTGGTCAAGTGGGCAGGCGGCTCGCCGACACACATCGTCGGCATGGCCTCGCTGTAGTAGCCGCTTTCCATCGAGCATTCGATCAGCATCGAGAACAGGTCACCGCTCTCGATCTTCCGGTCGATCGGACCGGAGTAGCGGCAAATCTGGTCACGCGGCGAGGAGCCGCCCATCATCGTCTGCATGCCGCTGCGGTTGCGGGTGAAATGGCTGCGAACCTCTTCGACCACGTCGCGGGCGGTGATGCCGGCGCGCAGCGTGCGGCGGGCGATGTCGACACCTTCGTCGTGCATCTTCGCGGCTTCACGGATCAGCTTCATCTCCTCCGGACTCTTGATCGCCTTGAGCCGGGCGATCGAATCCGTCGCGTCGACGATCTCGGCGTCCGGGAAGGCTTCGCGGAGGATGTGATGACTCGCGACCGGGATGAAGCCGGTGCCGAGCAGGCCAATGCGCCTGACCGGCTTGTTCTTCATCTGCCTCTTCATCTCGGCTACGAGGATCGGTGCATGGCTGTTGACCATCATGTTGAGCTGCGAGCAGCTCGCGATGTGGTGCACGCCGTAGCTGTCGTGCGGCTGATGGTGGACTTCGTCGCCATGGCTGGCGAGGATCACATCACCTTCCATGCCGATGGCGGCGAGCGGGCCGGCCAGGCCGATACGGTTGGTCAGCCAACGGTAATAGCCCCAGGGGTGGCCGGTCGAGGCGATCATCCAGTCGATGTCGTCACGGGCCATCACGGCGCGAGTCGCCGCCCAGCGGCGGTCCATTTCTTCGTTCGAGATCATTGTCGTCATGCTCCAGGGGATGGTGGTCAGTGACCGAGTCGGCGCAGCCGTTCGCGCCAGGCAGGCTCGACCGCGGGGTTCTTGCAATGCACCGGCAATCGGCCAGCGAGGATGTCTTCGATGTTCTCGACCAGCGCCGGAACGAATTCCTCCCAGCCCTCGACCGTGTGACCGACGCAATGCGGCGTGGCGATCACGTTCTCGAACGCGAGCAGGGGGTTGTCGGCCGTGACCGGCTCGACGCTGAAGGTGTCGAGCGCGGCGCCGGCAATGCGCTTCTCGTGCAGTGCCGCCACCAATGCCGCCTCGTCGACGACGCCGCCGCGGTCGGTGTTCACCAGGTAGGCGGTCGGCTTCATGAGCGCGAGCCGCTCGGCGTTGATCATGTGGCGGGTCTCGGGCGTCAGGCCGGTGTGCAGGCTGACGACGTCGCTGACGCGCAGCAGCGTCTCGAGGTCGACCTTCTCGACACCGGACGGAATGTCTTCTGCCTTCAGGCGCGGCGAGTGGGTCACGATCCGGACGCCGAAGCTCGACAACCGGGCCGCGACGACGCGGGCAATGCGGCCGAAGCCGATCAGCCCGATCGTCTTGCCTTCGAACTGCCGCGAGTGATGACCCGGCCGACGCCACTGGCCGGCGTGGATGCGGCGGATGTTGGTCTCGACGTCGTAGAACAACATCAGCATCAACATCACCGTCGATTCGGCGACGCCGACCACGTTGCCACGCACGGCGCCGTGGCCGATGACGATGCCGAGTTCGTTGGCCGCGGCCAGATCGATCGATTCGATGCCGATCACCGGCGAGCAGACGCCGCGCAACCGTCGCGCGCCCGCCATCGTCTCGCCCGAGCAGGCGTGGCGGGGCGTGAAGACCGCCACGTCGGCGTCGTCGATGAACTCGCGCCGCTCCTCCACGCTGTAGTTGCGGGTGGCGCCGGCCGCATCTGAGCCCGGGCCGCGAACCACCTCGTGGCCGGCCGAGCGCAATCGGTCGACAGCGGGCTCGAGCAGGCCGGCCAGGCGGTTGTCGGTGCAGACGAAGATGCGTGCCATGGTCAGTGCTCGGCCGTTGCCGGCATTTGGGTGGACAGGACAGGCGCGACGACCGGCAGCGGCGACGTGTCGACACCGAGCTTGGCGGCCAGCGTCTTGACGCGCTCGGCCAACAATTGCGGCCCGCAGTTGAGGGCGACGAAGCGGTCGGGACGCAGCAGCAGCATCGAGTCCGGCACCTGCCCGAACCACTGCTTCAGCTTGCCTTCCAGGTCGCCCAGGACGAGCACGTCGGCATGGCACTCGGTTTCGTGGGCGAGCGACGTCATGGCGACCACCCAGACCAGCCGGGTGCCGAGCTTCTCGAGCGCGGTGCGCGATTCGGCATCCAGCCAACGGTTCGGGTTCACGCCCCAGCTGAGCAGCGCGAAGCCGTCGCCGAGGGCATCGTCGAGCAGACCCTGCCAGCCGTCGGCCAGCGCCACGCGCGGCTGGATGAACATCTTGCCGATCGGCGATTTCGCATCGAAGCCCTTGGGCCCGTAGTCGAGCGCGCCTTCGCGGTAGCGCGGCATCGGCTTGAAGCGCATCTCCTGGAAGTAGCGCTTCACCGGCGGCAGGAAGTTCATCGCCCAGGTGAAGCTGTCGCGCGCCCAGACCTTGACCGGGTTCCTCATCGCCAGGATGGCGCCCGCCGTCTGCGACAGGGCGATCATGGCCTTCGCGTGTTCCTTGCGTTCGGCCTGGTAGGTGTCGAGCAGCGCATCGCTGCAGACGCCCTTGACGACGAGCGCGAGCTTCCAGCCGAGGTTGAAGGCGTCGCGCACGCCGCTGTTGAAGCCCTGGCCCTGCCAGACCGGCATGATGTGGGCGGCGTCGCCGGCCAGCAGCACGCGACGGTCGCGGAAACGCTCGGCGAGCCGGCCATTGTGGGTATAGACGCGGGCCCGGATGACGTTCAGCCGATCCGGGTCGGGCACGACGCGGGCCAGCATCTTGTTCAGCACATCGCGCGGCACCTGGCCATCCTCGCCCTCGCCGTCGAACAGCATGAACTCGAGCCGGCGCAGGCCGTGCGGCAACGAGATGCAGGCGTAGGGCCGGACCGGATCGGCATGGAGGTAGGCATTGGGCAGGCCGAGCGGGTCATCGGCGATGTCGACGACGATCCATCGGTTGGCGTCGGTCTTGCCGGTGAAGGCGATGCCGAGCGCTTCCCGGGTGGCGCTGCGGCCACCGTCCGCACCGACGAAATAGGCGCTGCGCACCCGCCGCTCGGCGCCGCCCGGATCCGTCATCGTCACCGTCACGCCGTGGGCGTCCTGCGCGAAGCCCTCGACCTTGTGAGCAAGCTTCAACACGACCGACGGATAGCGCTTCAGGCCCTCGGCCGAGACCCGGTCGGCCAGCGGCTGGATGAAGGTGCTGCGCCGCAGCCAGCCGAAATCCTTGCTGACAGGATCGATGGTCGCGAACACCCGGCCCTTGCCGTTGACGAAGCGCATCGCCTGCTGCGGCATCGTGTGCGGCAGGATCTGCTCGACCAGCCCGGCCGACTGGAAGGTGCGCAGGCTCTCGTCGTCGATCGCGACGCCGCGTGGGTAGTCGATCAGCTGCGGCAACGCTTCGACGATCAGCACTCGCAGGCCGGCGGCACCCAGAAAGTTGCCCAGCAACAGGCCGACCGGGCCGGCACCGGCGATCGTCACGTCGACGTCCAGGGACGATGGCCGGCCGAGCGCCGGCCGGGATGAACGGTCAGGCTGCTGCATGGCCATTCAAGCCCGCACGCCGGGGTGGCCGGAGATGTCGCGGCCCAGCAGGAAGTCGATGTGCACGCGGTTGAAGAGCGGCGCATCCTCGTATTGCGGCCAGTGCCCGCACTCGTTCATGACGATGAAGCGCGAGCCGGCGATCATGTCGGCGATCTGCGCGCCCTCGGCCGGCGTGGCGGTCGGGTCGTGCGATGTCCAGACGACGAGCGTCGGCTTGTCGATGGCGCGGTACTGCGCCTCGGTCAGCATGTTGGGGCGCCGGATGTCCATCTGCTGCAGACACAGAATGCGCCGCATGGCGTCGGCGAAGCCGGGCTGCGAGTAGATGGCGCGGCGGGTCTCGATCAGGTCGTCGGTGACCCTCGATTTGTCGCACATCAGGAACTCGAGACGGGTGCGGATGCGCTCCCATGACGGGTCGGCCACGGCCTCGCTCGAGAGCAGCGTCAGGCGAGCCATCACCTCGGGATGCGCCGTCCAGCCCCCGGCGGTGTTGAGCACCATCTTCTCGATCACCTGCGGCTCGTTGACCGCCAGCCAGGTCGCGACCCAACCGCCCAGGCTTTCGCCGGAGATCGACGCCTTGTCCCGGCCGAGCGCCTTCAGCACCGCCAGCACATGGCGACCGTAGTCGGCGATCTGGTAGTCGATCGCCGGCTTGTCGCTCCAGCCGTGGCCGATGAAATCGAACGCGACCGTCCAGAAGTGCTCGGCATGCGGGCCGAGGTTGCGAACGTAGGCTTCGGCATGGCCGCCCGTGCCGTGAAGCAGCAGCAGCAGCGGCTTGGACGGGTCGCCGGCGCTCAGGAAGCGGGTGCGGATTCCGCCCGCGTCCAGCCAGCCCTGCTGGAAGGCAACGCCGCGAAGGTCGGCCCAGACGCTGGTGTAGGGACTCTTGGACATGATGTGTTCTCGTGGATGGCTGAACGAAATGCCGCCGAACGATTGCGTCAGCGGGCGCTGTCGCCCGAAAGCGCGTCCGGCGAGAGGACCGACGGGGAGATGGAGTCCATCACCGTGATCCGCGTCGTCGCGTCCGACAGATTGGCGACGTAAGCCGTTCCGGCGAGCAGGTCGTTCCAGCCCCAGACGGCGTTGTAGAGACTGCCCGTCTCGGTCATCAGCGAGGTGAGCGAGTAGCCGGTGCGGGCGAGTTGCCCCTGGGCGTCGAAGCGGTCGGCGAGGGCCGGGCCCCACCAGTCCTCGTCGACGTAGTACAGCGAGCGCGGCGAGGTGTGGCGCTGACCGGCCTTGAGCGTCGCCTCGACCACCCAGACCCGGTGCAGCTCCCACCGCACATAGTCGGGGTTCAGGTGATTGCCCGCGAAACTGTCCTCGGCCTTGGCAACGCCGAGGATCTTGTTCGCGTTGTAGGGGATGAACAGCTCCTTCTTCTCGACAAGCTTCCAGTCAAACTTATGCGGGCTGCCGAAGAAGACGCCGCCGATCTCGTCGAACGACACGATGCCGGCCGAGAATGGCGTCGGCGAGTCGCAACAGGAGGACGGCAGCTTGCGCACCCGGCGCTGCCCCGGCAGATAGACCCAGGAGGTGTCTTTCGACGGATCGGTGTACGACTCGGTCACGATCGCCTCGCCGGCCCGGATCGGGGGGTTCGAATTCTGCGAGCGGATCGCCTGGTAGAGGCCCTTGGAGGTGCGCTCTTCCTGTGTGTAGTAGCGCGCCAGGTAGTTGGTGTACGTCGCGACCATCACCCGGCGGCCGTCCGCCTGGATCAGGTAGTTGATGCCGTTGGCGTGCTTGACCGTCGGAGCGTAGAAGGTCAGCAGATTCATCATGACCTCGTTGCCGTCCTTCGGAATCGGGAAGGGCACGCCACCGGCATCGTTGTCGATCCGCACCTGGCCATCGGCTTCGGTCACGAGCTTGGCCTGGGTGGCGTTCTTCGCCGTCGCGTCGTAGAAGCTCCGCGGCATCGCGGCGGTGCGGTGCGTCGGATAGACGTCGACCCGATAGGTCGTCGGGTACTTCTTCAACATCGCCAGCGTGCCGGCGTTCAGCTTGTCGGCGTACTTGGCCGCGTTCTCGGCAGTGATCGAGAACAAGGGCTTCTCCGACGCGAACGGGTCCGGGCGTCGGCCGGCCACAGGGAGCGTCTTGTCCTTGAAGCCACCCGTCCAGGCCGGGATGCTGCCGTCCTTGTTGCCCGCCTTCTCGGCGCCGACCGGCGTGAGTTCACTCTTGAGTTTGGCGGCCTCCGCGGGCGGGACGGCGGCGCTTGCGGGCACACCGTTGGCCATTGCGGCAGCGAGAATCAGATAGGCGGCAGATGCGAGTCTGTGGGTGCTCATCGGCTTGTCTCCTTCATGGGTGGATGTGAATGTCGCGCGCCGCGGCGCACCAGTCCCGATCAGAGCACTTCGGTTCACTTGGTGCACACGCGGCCCTTGATCGTTGGCGTCACCGGCCTTTCATGTGACCGTCGATTGACGAGGTCGTCCGGGTTCAAGTCCAATTCCGGCACGAAGCAATTGCAGAACGCAGTACAGGGGGGGCAGAAGATGTCGGAGCGCGACCCGGTCGTGGCAAAAAGCAGCGGTAAAAAGGCAGGCCACGGCAATGACTCGGTCCCGGAACCTGCGGTCAGTTACCGAACGAGAACGGGCTGGCATCGGCGCGCCGAGATGCGCACCCGCATCCTCGAGGCTGCCTTGCAGGTCTACGCCGAAAAAGGCGCCGATGTCCCCGTGACCGACGATTTCGTCAAGGCCGCCGGCGTCTCGCGCGGCAGCCTGTACAACCACTTCGCGACACCGGCTGAATTGCTCGAAGCGACGATCGAGTGCTTCGCCAACGAGCTGGCGCAGGCGATCGTCGATGCGATCGAACCATCGGACGACGTCGTCGCCAATGCGGCCACGGCGATGCGACTGCACCTGCACTGGGTCACTGCCGACCCGATGATCTGCGCCTTCTTCGCGAAGATTCCGCAGGTCGGAGAGGCCGGCCGGCGCCATGCCCAGGCGCAGTACCGTCGCGGTATCGAGATCGGCGCCTTCAGTGCCGTCGATGAAGACGCGGCAAACGACCTTCTCTTCGGCACCCTGTACGAGACCATCAGGCGCGTCGCCCGTTCGCCCGACAAGCCCATGCGGCTCGACGAGGTGGTGACCCGGGTGTTGACCGGCCTGGGGGTGAACAGGGCGAAGATCGAGGAGGTGATGCGGCTGCCACTGCCGCCCATCCGCCTGCAACGGCGGGTTCCCGGTCTGGACGCGGCACTGATCGGCTGAAGCCCTGCTCGGGTAGTGCCCACGACCGGCTCGGCGGTGTTCACCCTGTGCACCGGAGCCTGGAGAGCCTTACGGCCTGCATCGGTCGCATTACCGTGCGGCCGATCGGCTTGCAAGCGTCGGCACCGTAAACGAACAAGGACTCATCCATGACTCGCAAACTCAGGGCCGCGATCGTCGGCAGCGGCAACATCGGCACCGACCTGATGATCAAGATCCTGCGCCACGGCGAGCACATCGAAATGGGTGCGATGGTCGGCATCGATCCGGCCTCCGACGGCTTGGCACGTGCCGCCCGGCTCGGCGTGGCGACCACCCACGAAGGCGTCGACGGCCTGATGCGGCTGCCGGTCTTTGCCGACATCGACATCGTCTTCGACGCCACCTCCGCCGCCGCGCACATCGGCAACGACGCGAAGCTGCGCGCCGCCCACCCTGGCATTCGGCTGATCGACCTGACGCCGGCAGCGATCGGGCCCTACTGCATCCCGGTCGTCAACGGCGAGGCGGTGCTGGGCGCGATGAACGTCAACATGGTCACCTGCGGCGGCCAGGCGACGATACCCATGGTCGCGGC
>CAXTDH010000088.1:0-1543 GCA_964242405.1 uncultured Rhizobacter sp.
GAGCGCCGATCATGGCTCGGCCGGCCAGGCGACGGTGGGACCGGATGATGCGGCGCCCCCTGTTCCAGGCCCGGTGCGGGTGAGCCCCAGCCCGGTCCCGTCGCCCGATGCCGCCGCAGCGATCACCCTTCCGGCGGCCCGCATCGATGTTTATTCGCTGCCGACCGACGTGTCGCCGAGCAACGAACTGCCGACCGACGTACCGCCGCCCGCGGTGCTGCCGCCCCAGGTGCTGCGAACCGACGCAGGGCCACCCGACGTACCGCCGCCCGTACTGCCGCCCGACGTGCCGCCGCCCGACGTACTGCCGCAGGTCCGGCGATCGCGGCCGATTCGGGCGTCGATCTATGGCCTGCCGCTGCTGGGCCTGATCACCGTATCGGCCTGGTGGCTGGTCGGGCGCCAGATGCCGGACGACGCTCGGCCTCCACGAGCCGGCGCGGGCGCTCGCGCCGAGGTTGTCGAGCCGAGCCTTCCGGTCGCGGCAGCGGGCGCCTCGGCGGTCGATGTGCGACAGGGCTTTCCTGCGCGACCGGCGAATGCCCCGGTCGTGGCACAGGTGACGACGGCCGAGCCTTCCCAGGCGGCGTCGGCATCGCCCCAGGCCAACGCCGCCGCCGCCGCGCTCGACGCGTCGGACCCGGTCGCCCCGCCGGGCTCGGCCGGTCCGGCCATCGCGCCCGACTCTGCCGGCCCGGTCATCGCGACGCCCGATCCCCTTCCCGAGCCGATACCCGGCCATGACGGCTATGGGAAGCGTGCCGATGCCATCGTCTCGCAGGTACTGCCGACGGTGGTCGCGCGCGCCTCGCCGCACATCGCCGAGGTTCTCGCCGCGGCCGCCCAGGCACAGGACGCGGCCGACGACCGGCGCACGCGGGAGGCGGCAGGATCCATCGGCCAGGGCGACGCCGCCGCGGCGGCGACCGAGTCGCGTACCACCGGCAATGTCGGGCAAGGCCGCTCCCTCAATGCGGCTGCCCACTCGGAGTTCTGGCAACACGGCAATGTCGGCCGGGCCTATCGATTGCAATGGCAGGCCTTCGGTGCCAATCCGAACGACACCGAGATTGCCGGCAACCTCGCGTTCTACGCATTGAAGATGAACCCGCCGCAGGTCGAGACCTCGCGCCGCCTGGCGATCTACGCGCTGGCGAACGCTCGTGCGACCGGCCGTTCACGGCTCGAAGACTGGGGCAACCTGGCGGTGGCGAGCGCCTTGAGTGGGCGGTCGGACGACGCGGTCAATGCGATGCTCGTGCTGATGGCGGTCTCGCGCGACATCGACCGGAGCTGTCGGTCGGCGCTGAGCAGCGTCGCCAGCTTCGGCCCGGCGCTCAAGGAGCCCGCAGAGGCCTTGATCGCCCGGGCCCAAGCGCGCGGCAGCGCTGCCACCGCGCCTTATTGCCGATGGCCGCCGAAGTGGGCCGCCGGATCCAAATTTCCTTGAAGCGACAGCGACCGAGATTCGGGCATCCGAAAGCGACGCCGGCCGGGACGGCCTGGAGAAGTCCGGATTCAGTCGCCGCCACGCAGCGCCGCC
>CAXTDH010000088.1:1643-8966 GCA_964242405.1 uncultured Rhizobacter sp.
GCAAGGGCCGCGTACTCAGTCGCCGCCGCGCAGCGCCGCCGCAAGGGCCGCGTACTCAGTCGCCGCCGCGCAGCGCCGCCGCAAGGGCCGCGTACCAGGCGGCATAAGGCGTGTTCACCGCCATCTTCCGGTTGTAGTCGGGCGCGCCGTCGGTCCACCAGACCGGCCCGCGCTCGCCGAGCGCCCGCTTCGCCTCTTCGACCGCCCGTCGTGCCGCTGCCCATTCTTCGGGTGGCCGGTCGCCCCGAAGGGCGCGCCTGGCGTTCATCAGCGCGTCGACGAGCACCTGCCGCCGGTCCGCGGCAAGGCCGGGGTCGGACTTGCGCCAGAGCCGGCCGCGGACGACGAAGTAGCGTCCGTCGGCCGTCGACGGGTGCGGCTCGTGGTTGCTCGTGCTCATTCGAGCCAGTCTGCGCCAACCGATACGGCGCTGGCAAGCCGCCCACCTACTCGCGGCCAAGCGTGATTTTTACGGTGGGCCGGTGAGCCGTACGTCTCCGGCAGAGATTCGGCGTGTCACGGCAGGAACAGCACTTCCAGTTCGTGCCGTGCGCGTGTCGGGCGTCGGCTCGCGCCGCGCCGCGTGGGCCGACGCACCGCCGCGTCATGTCACCATCGCGGCATGACCACTCCGACCGCCGCCACAGCTTCGTCCGAGCCTGCGGCCGGCAGGGAGCCGGCGTCGATCCCGAGGTCGGCGCCATTCGTGATCGTGCTCAATCGGGGTTCCGGCAAGAAAGACGTCGATGGGGTGCGCCGGACGATAGACGCCACGATGCGGGCGGCTGGCCGGGTTCATGAAGTGGTTTTGGTGACCGACCCCCGGCGCATCGCCGACATCGCGGCGGCGGCGGTGGCACGGGCCGTGGCACAAGGCGGCGTCGTCGTCGCGGCGGGCGGGGATGGCACGATCAACGCGGTGGCCCAGGCGACGCTCGGCAGCGGCCGGCCGTTCGGCGTATTGCCGCAAGGCACCTTCAACTACTTCAGCCGGACCCACGGCATACCGTCCGATACGGCCGAGGCCTCGAAGCTGCTGCTCACCGCACGCGCCCACCCGGCGCAGGTCGGGTGGGTCAACGACCGGGTCTTCCTCGTCAACGCGAGCCTCGGCCTATACCCCCGCCTGCTCGAAGACCGGGAGGGCTACAAGCGCCGCTGGGGGCGCAGCCGCCCCGTGGCCTTGCTGGCTGCGCTGATCACGGTCTGGCGCGGCAGCAATGACCTCCTGCTCGATATCGATGCCGGCGATCAGGCGCGCCGCCTGCCCACATCGACGCTCATCGTGGCCAACAACCAGCTGCAGCTCGAACAGATGGGCCTGCCCGAGGCAGACGCCGTGCAGCACGGCCGGCTGGCCGCGATCAGCCTGAAGCCGGGCGGCGCCCTGGCGCGCTACGGCCTGCTGCTGCGCGCGGCCGCCGGCCGTCTCGAAGGCGCGGACGATGTCGAGCGATTCGTCTTTCGAAGCATGACGGTCGTGTCGCGGCGCGCCGGTCGCGGTGTGCGCTTGAAGGTCGCGACCGACGGCGAGGTGACCCTGATGACGCCGCCGATCGTCTTTCGGGTGGCAGCGCAGCCGCTGATGCTGCTGCGCCCGGAGGATGGCGCGATGGTCCGCGAATGAGGCTCGTCCGCTCGACCAGCCCGATGCACTCGATGCGTCCGACGCGCCCGACGCGCCCGATGCGTCGCACCCGCCGGTGCCCGCCATGAGTTGCCTGCTGCAGGTGTCGGACCCGCACTTCGGGACCGAGCAAGCCCCGGTCGTGGCCGCGCTCGAGCGTCTCGCGCATGCGCTGGCGCCCGATGCCGTCATCTTCTCGGGCGATCTGACCCAACGTGCGCGGCCGGCGGAGTTCGCTGCCGCCCGGCGGTTCGCCGATCGGCTGGGCGCGCCCCGGCTGCTGGCGATTCCCGGCAATCACGACCTTCCGCTCTACAACCTGACAGCCCGTGTCATGGCACCCTATGCCGGTTTCCGGCGGGCCTTCGGGCCGGAACTCGAGCCGAGCCTGGACACGCCGCGCTGGCTGGTGATCGCGCTCAACACGACGCGCCCGTGGCGCCACAAGAACGGCGAGGTGTCGACGGCCCAGATCGAGGCGGTCGTCCGGCGCCTCAAGACGGCGGCGCCGGCGCAACTCCGGGTCGTCGTCGTCCACCAGCCGGTCGCGGTGAGCGATGTGCATGACGCCCACGACCTGCTGCGCGGCCACGGAGCCGCGGTGCGGCGCTGGGCCGAAGCCGGCGCCGACCTGATCGTCGGCGGCCACATCCACCTGCCGTTCGTCCTGCCCTTGCACGATGCCGCTGCCCGGCCGGCGACCGTCGGCAGCGAACCGTTGCGGCGCCGGCTCTGGGCTGTCCAGGCCGGAACGGCGGTCTCGACCCGGCTGCGCTACCAGGCCGGCAATTCGGTCAACGTCATCCGCCGCGAGGCGCAAAGCGGCCCGACCTGCACCGTCGAGCGCTGGGATTACTCGTCGGTCGAAGGCGAGTTCCTGCGCTTCAGCCATCGAGTCCTGCAGCTCGGCCCGCTCGACGATGCCGAGCGCAGCGCTTGAAGCGGTAGCGAGGGCTGCCGGCGCCGATGCACTGCCCGGCTTCTTCGCCGGTCTGGCGCTGACCGTCGTCCTCGTGCTGCTGTTGCGGGCGGTGCTCAGGCGCATCGGCTTGCCGCACGAACGCAATCGGCTCTCGCCGGGCGCCTTCCTCCTGGTGCACCTGGGCGCGGGGTTCGGCGGGCTGGTCATCGGCGCCGCGGTGTTCGCCGGGATCGCCGAAGCGATCGGCAGCGACGGCAGCGACGGCACGTTCGGCCGTATCGATCAGATCTTTTCCGACGCGGTGGTCGGGTCGACACCGGCCGCGGCGATCGCCGTCTTCGCCGTCGTCACGCACCTCGGTGATCGGGCGACCCAGACGGTCGTGTGCATCGCCGTGGCAGCGCTGCTGATCGGCCGTGGCCGACGAACGCTCGCCGTGGCCTGGGTCAGTGCGGTGGCGGGCAACGGTATTCTCAACACGACGCTCAAGAATGTCTTCGAGCGGGCCCGGCCGTTGCACCAGGGCCGCTGGGTCGAGGCCGGCTACAGCTTTCCGAGCGGCCACAGTTCCGGGTCGGTCGTGGTCTACGGCATGCTGGCCTATCTTGCCCTGCGCCTGCTGCCGCCGCGGTGGCATTTGCCGGCGGTGCTCGCTGCGGCCGGCACCGTCTACACCACCGGTTGCAGCCGCGTCTTTCTGCAGGTGCACTTCGCGAGCGATGTCGCCGCGGGCTTCGTGTCGGGGCTCGCCTGGCTCGCGGTCTGCATCGTCAGTGCCGAACTGCTGCGGCGGCGGGAGGCCAGCCCGGCGGTCGGCCCCTAGACCCTCGCCATGTGTGTTTCCGCACAGACGCCGCAGGCGACGGTCGATAAAAGGTGAGCGTCGGCCGGCATGCGCCGGCGCAACCGAAAGTCCGAATGATCGATCCCGCTCGAGACGATCTGCCGTGACCGCCTCCGAAAATCATCTGATCGAATCGCTGACCCGCAAGGACCGTCTGTCACTCCTGCAAGCCTGCGTGACCGTCGAACTGGTGTTGTCCGAAGTGCTGCACGAGGCCGGAGCGCCGACCCGGCATGTCTACTTTCCGATCGACGGCTTCGTCTCGCTGGTGCGGCCGGTGGATGCGCACCTGGGGGTCGAGGTCGGCATGGTCGGACGCGAAGGCATGGTCGGTGCGCAACTGGTGCTCGAAGGCTCGATCTCGCCGGTGCGTGCGCTGGTGCAGGGGCAGGGGAGCGCTCGGCGCATGGAGGCCAAGTCGTTCTGCGCAGCGCTCGCCCGCAGCACGTCCCTGCAGCGCACCTTCCTGCGCTACCTCTACGTCGTGATGGAGCAATTGACGACGTCGGCCGCGTGTCTGCGGTTCCACCTGATCAGCGGCCGGCTTGCGCGCTGGCTGCTGATGAGCCATGACCGCGCGCATGCCGATTCCTTTCGTGTCACCCACGAGTTCCTGGCCTACATGCTCGGCGTGCGACGCGTCGGCGTCACGGCTGCCGCCGGCTCGCTGCAGCGCAACGGGCTGATCGAGTACCGGCGCGGCATGGTGACGGTGCTCGACCGACCCGGGCTCGAGAACGCCGCCTGCAGCTGCTACCGGATCGACCGGAAGGCTTACGCGGCGGTGTTCTAGCGGCGCAGCGACGGAGCGCCCGCGCGAGGCCCCGCCGGTTCAACCGCGGGCAACGGTGCGATCGACACGGCTGGCACGAATGACCGCCTCGGGGTCGCCGGCGATGAGGTCTGCGGGACACCGGCCGTCCAGCCACGGGCTGGGTGTCGCGAACCAATCCGCCAGTCCTTCCGAGCCCAGGACCGGCGAGAGCTCCGCGAGTACCTCGACGACGCCCGGTCGCACGGAAAAATCCTGCAGATCGAATTGGAACATCGGAATCCAGAATTCGTCGTTCCATCGAACCGCCAGCAGGCAGTTCGTCGCGATCAGGCGGGCCAGGCTGACATAGTCGCCCTGGGCTCGGCTTTTCAGCAGACCGGCCAGCTCATGACCGTTCATCAGCCCGTAGAAAGCGAAGAGCGCGCCCCGCATGCGACCCGGTGGCTCAGCGGCCGGCAGGGGTAGGACGATGAGTGCAGGGGCGCGTGCCATGGCAACCTGAGCAGCCTGTGTACCGTTTCGACGAACGTCGAGCAAAGGTGGTTCCAGTAAGGTCATGTCGGGTTCCGGTCGAGAGGGCGCTAGCGTCGCGCTGCGGATCGTCTTCGTCGGTGCGCCAGAACACACAGGACGAGATATCGCCGTCGCTGGCGCCTCGTGGCCGCGAAAGTCGCCGCTGTGGTGCGTCCACGAAGCTGTCGTTTCCGCCGGGCCAGCCAGCATCAGAAGTCGACGCTGGTCCGAAGCCCGATCACGACGACCGCTTCGTTCGTGTCGATGCCGCCCGGGTGGCGTACCACCTGCAGATTGGGTTGCAGGCTGATGAAGGGCAGCGGCGTCCAGGCGTAGAAAAGTTCGACCACATACTCCGATCCGGGCAACGGCCGGCCGCCGCCGTCTCGGGCGTTGCGGATCGCCAGGCCCTCGGCGACCCGGCGGTTGACGTGGTTGCTGCCGACAGCCAGGCCGACGGTGTCGCCGGGGCGCGCTTGCAAAAGGCCACGCCATGTGAGGCCGGCGGCGATCTGGCGGTCCATTGATGCGGCGGTCGCTTTGTCCGACTGGGTGACGTTGAGGAACGCGCTCGCGCCCCGGCCCTTTTCACTGCCGAAGATCTGTTGCTGGAAGTTGAGGTAGACGCCGCGGCGCGAATTGCGCTGCAAGGGGCTGCCGCCGCTGGTGGCGATCGGTCGGCGATGGGTGTCGAGCAGGACGTCGTCGGCGCTCGACGTGTCGTACCAGGCGCCGATCTTGTAGCTGCCCGGCAATTCGCGCCAGGTCGGCTTCCAGGCGAACTCGAGTGGGATCAGCGCGCCGGTGGTGCCGGACGGGTTGTTCGGGTACAGCCCGCCGTGGTGGGCATAGTCGTCGTCGATGTAGCGGGGGTTGGCTTGGTACACGCCGAGCTGCACGCTGACGTCGGCGGCGAGCGTGGCCACGGCCCGCGCTGCCCACTGGCTCACCGGGTAGCTGTACCAGAGCTCGCCGCGGACGTTGCCGGGCTGCGAGCCGCAGAAGGTGAGGTTCTGGAAGTTGCACGGGAACGACGCGAAATCGTCGCCGATCGGCAGCCGGCCGAGCTTCAGATCGATGCCGCCGTCGAGCCAGGTCTGCCGCAGCGACAGCCGCGTCAGCCTCCAGGTCTGGCCGCGGCCGTAGACCTCCTGCACACCCTGCAGCGTGCCGAGGGCCGCGTCGTCGCCGAGGTTGTGGCCGCTGCGGTGGGTGATCATGAGTTCGAAGCTGCCGTGGCGGGCGCCGAGCAGCTTGTCGAGGTCGAGCTGGGTGCCGAACGACCACTGGTCGCTGTAGCGGGTTTTCTGATCCGAGCCGCCGCGCTGGTTGCGGGCGGCCTCGGACACGTAGCCGGTCGAGAGGGCGACGCCCTGGCCCGCGAGGCGCGCGCGCGGGCCGCCCCAGTCACCGGTCGCTGCCTTGCCGTAGTCGGCCGGTGGTTCGGCTTCGGCCGCACGCGCAACCTGCGTGCAGACGACGGCGAGCAGTGCCGCCGTCAGCCAGGGCCACGACCGCATCTCTGCAATGCGGCTCAGCTGGATCGGCGTGCTCATGCTTTCGCCTTCCACAGATCCTGGACGTCCTCCAGCGACAGGCCCTGGGTTTCGGGCACCGAGCGCTGCACCCAGAGCCAGCCGACGACGCAGAAGCCGGCGAGCAGCCCGAAGGTAAGCGAGCTGCCGATGGCGGTCGTGAGCGAGAGGAAGAACTGGCTGACGAGCCAGGCGGAGCCCCAATTCGCGGCGGTCGCGAGCGCCACGCCGCGGCTCCTGATGCGCGCGGGGAACACTTCGTTGATGACGGTCCAGGTGACCGGCCCCAGCGAGAACGCGAAGCAGGCGATGAACACGACCAGTGCGGCCACGGTGACGATGCCGGCCGTCCGCGGGGCTGCGGCCAGCGCCGATGCCGCCGACGAAGCCGCCGCTGACGAAGCCGCGGCCGCGGGGGCGGCCGCACCGGCTGCAACGGCCGGTGCGATGAAACGGAACGCCACGCCCACCACCGCCAGGCTCGCCCCCATGCCGATCAACCCGGCCAGCAGCAGCTTGCGCCGACCGATCTTGTCGATGAAGGCGACGGCGATCAGCGTCGCCACCACGTTGACGCCACCGACCGCCCAGAGCGTCACGCCGGCGCGTGCCGATTCGGTCGCGAACCCGGCCGCGGCGAAGATCTGGTTGGCGTAGTAGATGATGGCGTTGATGCCGGTGATCTTCTGCAGGAGCGCCAGGCCGAGCGCGACCAGCAGCGGCTTGCGCCACTCGGCATGGAAGAGCTCGCTCCAGCCGGCGGCCTTCGCGTCCTGCTTCAACGTCGCGGCGATCGCGTCCAGCCTCGGCTCGACTGGCTGTATGACGGGCTGGCCGCGGACGGGTTTGACAGGCGCGACCTGAAGGTTTTTCGCGAAAGGCCTGTGGAGGGGCTCGATCGCAGCCCTTACCTGCTGGTCGAGGCGAAGAAGGGCGACCGGCATTTTCAGGTGGCGGTCTGTCAAATGCTGGGGCATGCCACATTCATTCTGCGCTCGCCTTACGACCCGAACGCGGTCAAGCGCACGGTGGCTGAACTGAAGCAGGACCCGGTCGTGTTCGAAACGCGCTGCTCTACGCCGGGGCAATGGCTGCGCAATATCCGGC
>CAXTDH010000089.1:0-8959 GCA_964242405.1 uncultured Rhizobacter sp.
CAGCATCACGGTCGCGACCCGGGCGAACACGGCCGGCTCGTGGCGGCACAGCCAGGCGAGCTTGGGGGCGGTGAAGCCCGGCATCATCAGGTTGCCGGTGATCGCACGTGAATCGGCCACCGCCGATTCGATCTCGGCGCATTCGGCGAACGAACGGGTGTCGTTCCAGAGGATCGCCGGCCGCAGCACCTCGGCCTGTGCACCCAGCAGCACCGCGCCGTGCATCTGGCCGGAGATGGCCAGGCCGCGCACCGCCGCCAGCGCTCGTGGCGCCTGGCTGCGCAGGCTCGACAACACCTCGTGCAGCGCCGACACCCAGGCCGCGGGCGCCTGTTCCGACCAGCGGGGATGCGGCCGCGAGATCTCCAGCTTGCAGCCGGCGCCTGCGACCGTCACCTGGCGGTCGTCGACGATGATCGCCTTGAGTTCGGAGGTGCCGAGGTCGATGCCGAGGTACATGGTGGGTTGCCTTTGATGAAGACGGCGACGAACGGGGAGACCGATCCCAGATCAGCCGATCCTGCGAAGCCGGTGCATGACCGGTTTGAGCGCCGGATAGAGCGCCACGTATTGTTCATAGAGCGCCGCATAGACCGCTTGGCGCGCACTGTCCGGTTCGGCGCGAAGCACGGGCGCGACCCAGCCGCGCCGCACCTGGTCGGCGTCGAGCAGGCCGCACCCGAGCGCCGCCAGCATGGCCGCGCCCAGCGACGCCTCGACCTCCTCGGCAAGCGTCCAGACCGGCCGGCCGGTGACGTCGGCGATGATCTGCATCCAGAGATCCGAACGGCTCGCGCCGCCGACGACGACGAGCCGTTCATCGATCGTCGCCATGCCGCGCAGGCCCGCCTCGATGTTGTGCCGCAGGGCGAAGCTCACGCCTTCGAGGACCGCCCGGTACAGCGCCGGCCGGCCGTGGTGCAGGCCGAGACCGACGAAGCAGCCGCTCGCTTGCGCATCCCAGACGGGGCTGCGTTCGCCCATCAGGTAGGGCAGAAACAGCAGTCCCCCGCCCGGCGGCAGCGGTGCCGCGGCGGCTTCCAGCAGCGCGTGCGGATCGTCGCCCGACGCCTCGGCGGCCGCGATCTCGGCCTGGCAAAAGGTCTCGCGAAACCAGCTGACCGACGCCCCCGCGGTGATCGCGCCGCCGAACACGTAGAGGTCGGCGGCGCCGTTGAAGACGTGCGGCATGCTGATCAGACCGTGGCGGGCGTCGACCCGTTGCCGGATCGTTCCCCAGCACATGCTGGTGCCGATCATCGCCACATGGTTGCCGGGCCGCGCGGCGCCGGCCGCGAGCGTAGCGACCGCCGCGTCGACACCGCCCGCCATCACCGGAATGCCGGCGCGAAGACCGAGTTCGTCCGCCCATTCGAGCAGCAGGCCGCCGACCACGGCCGCCGAATCGACCAACCGCGACGGCATCATCCGGCGCGGGATGCCGAGCATCGCCAGCGCCTCGTCGGACCAGTCGCGCCGCGCCAGGTCGTACACGCCGCCGATGTTGCCGGCCGAGCTGTGGTCGACCGCGACCACCCCGGTCAGCCGCGCATTGACATAGCTGTTGGGCGGCAGGAATTCATGGACGCGGGCCCAGACCTCCGGCCGCTTCTCCCGCAACCAGAGCATCTTGGTGAAGCCGTAGTAGCTGTCGACGCCGTTGCCGGTGATGTCGGCCAGCCGCTCGAGGTCGACGTTCGCCCGGACCCAATCGACCTCGTCCTGGGCGCGGCGGTCCATCCAGATCAGGCAGGGGTGGATCGCCTCGCCGGCGGCGTCGACCGGAACGCCGCTGCCGCCGTAGAGGCTGCTGACGCACACGGCGCGGACACGTCCCGGATCGAACGCCGGCGCCGCTGCGAGCACGCCGCGAACGCAGGCGATCACCGCCTCGAACCAGACCGACGGCCACTGCTGCGCCCAGAGCGGTTCGGGCGTCTCGACCTGGTAGCTGTGGGCGCACTGGGCGACGATCGCGCCCGTGCCGGTGACGAGCACGGCCTTGGTGCTCTGCGTGCCGATGTCGACGCCGATGACGCAGGCGTCGGCGTCGGCTTCGGCACCGGCTTCGGCGACCGCGGAAGGTCGGAACACAGTGTCGGTGGCAACGTTCATGTCGGCAGGCCGGGGTCGATCACGAACTCGATGGTAATCACCGAACTCCGTTACCAGCGCCGCTGGCGGGCCGCGCCTTTCAGCCACTGCCGGGTGGCGGAGCGGTCGGACAGCATCGTGATCTCGAAGTGCTGTTCGGCGAGCACCGACGACAGTTCCTGATAGGCCTGGTCGATCAAGCGGTCGAGCCGGCCGGGGTGGAGGAGCCGACCGCCGATCAGGCCGAAGTCGTGTTCGAACTGGCGCTGCGTCCGTTCGATCTCGGCCCTGGCACGCTCCAGTTGCGCCGCGAGTGCGCGGTTGTAGAGCCGCAACCGCCGCTGATCGGCCGTCCGCAGCAGGCTCGCGTCGACCTGTTCGGCCTGGAGTTGCAACTCCAGCAAGGCGAGCAGGTCCTGGGCGGCATAGGCACCGTTGAGCCGCTGCATCAGGACGGTTTTCTCGGCGCGCCGGGTTGCGTCCGGCTCGCGGTCGGGGTGCAGCACGCTGACGAGTTTGCGAAAGATGTCGCGAAGCGACTGGGCCGACGCGTCGCCTTCTTGCTCGTCGTCGGCAGTGCCTCGCTTGCCTTTCCTCTTTTTCTTTCCGGCGTCGCTTGCGCGGGCCGCCTTGGCGGCTGCCTTGGCTTCGTCCCGTGCCGCGGCCTGGGCTGCCAGCTCTTCCTCGAGGCGGCGGATGAACGCGTCGTCGGATGCGGCGTCGTCGTCGGTTGTGCGGTAGTCACCGCTGTCGTCGCCGTTCGGTTCGCTGAAGGGCGGCGCACCGCTGTCGGCCCTTTCACCGCCGTGGCGGGCGAACAGCGCGTCCAGCGCCGGGTCGGTCTTGGCGACGGCTTCGTCGCAGAACTCGCGTGCCCTGTCGAGCAACCACTCGCGCAGGCTCGCCGCCTCCTGCTTCGTCCAGCCGGGCTGCTCGAGCAAGGCGTCGACCAGGTCGATCGACGCCCGCCGCGCCTGACGCAACTGCCCGATCAACGGCTCGACGCGCTTGCTGTAGGCGCGGTGGAACAGCGGGATCTGCGCCTGCCAGGCGGCGAGCGTCGCCCGCGCCTCCTCGATTTCGCGGATCAGGGCATTGAAGCGCGCCTGCTCGGGCGAAAGGGGCGCTTCGCCGCTGGTGTCGGGCGGCACGATCTGCAGTTGACGGGCGAGGGACATGGCGGCAAACCATGGATTCTGGTCGATTCGCGGCGACCTGTCGCCGACGTCTGGCTTCGGCTGACTTCTGGCTGCCGCCATTCGCAAACAAGAAAAACAGTTGGAGAATCGGCCAGATGAACACCCTAACTGCCAGCCGAACAGCACTTGCCACTGCGCTCATGCGGTCGCTGCATTCACGTTCCGACCCCGCGCCTCTTTTGAACGACATCTGGGGCGATCGACTTGTGCCGGATTCGGCGCGGCTGCTTTTGCCGGGCTTGCCTTGAGCAATGGCGCAACCCGCCCCGGCTGCGCGTCAACGGGCGAAGCCCTCAGTCAGGCCTTGCGATTGAATGCGGCCTATTCCGATGTGATCCTGCGGTCTCGCTACGCGGAAGACGCGCTGGAGCGGGCCGTGGCGGGTGGCATCGAGCAATACGTCATTCTGGGCGCCGGGTTCGACAGCTTCATATGCAGATTGCCGGATTGGGCAGGCGGCCTGAGCATCTTCGAAGTGGATCATCCCGCCACGCAGCGGCTCAAGCGCGACCGTCTCGCAGCTTGCGGCGTCTCGATTCCCGAATCGGTGCGATTCATCGAGGCGGATCTGACGATCGAGGCGCTCGATAGCGCCCTGGCACGATCCACCTATCGATGTGATCGACCCACCTTCTTCTCGTGGCTGGGCGTGACCATGTACCTGACACGAGAAGCGAACCTCGACGCGCTGCGTGCCATCGCGTCGTCGATGTCAGAAGCCAGCGAACTGGTATTCACCTACCTCGACGAGGCTGCCCTCGATCCCAGCCACGAGTCGGACGAGTCGTTTCGCATGCTCAGGGCCCAGGTTTCGGCGGCTGGGGAGGCGTTCTTGTCCGGATTCGATCCGAGCACCTTGAAGGCTCTGCTGCTCGAGACGGGCTTGCACCTGCTCGAGGATCTCGACGGCAATCAGGCGGTCGCTCGCTACGACGCTGCCGGTCTAAACGCCTTTCGGTCGGCTGCGGCTGCGCACATCGCCCATGCGCGTCGGGTCAGAAGAAGTAGCTCGCCAGCAACTGCACCGAGCGACGATCCGGGTACAGCGAGTACTCGGTCGCCAGGCGCCCGCTCTGCTGCTGCACCTGGAGCGCGACATCGACGTTCGACCAGTGGCGGCGCAACTCCACCCACGCCAGCCGGCTGCTGTCGTTGACGTCGACGCGCAGCAGCGCCGTCAGGTCGAGGTTCTTGGTGAACAGATCCTTTTGCGTCGCGTACAGCAGCCAGGCCTGGCGCGAGGCCAGTTCCTGGCTGCGCTGGGCCTGCAGCAGGTAGGTGCCGAGGGCAGACGGGTTGGCGGCGCCGATGGCGTTCCAGCGGTCGCGGTCGACGGCGAAGCCGTTGTACTCGTACTCGGCGGTGACCGACAGCTTGCTGGCGAAGGTGTAGGTCGCGCCAGCGGTGATGCGGTTGCGGCTGGCCGGTTCTGCCGGCAGGCCCAGGGCGCGGCTCGCCAGGTCGATCTCGCGGCCGCGTGACGCCTCCACGAAGGCGACTGTCGCATCGCCGACGAGCGCCGTCAGGCTGCCGCCGATCTGCGCCCGGGCGGCGTTTTCCTTGTAGACGAGGAACTGGCTGCTGACGCGGTCGGACCACTGGTTGCCGAGGACGATCAGGCCCCGGTTGCGGCGGTTGGTAGCGCCGAGGTCGAGGCTTTCGCCCGAGCTGGTCGGCGCGCTGGCGAGCTTCGGCGACAGGGCGAGCGAGACGGAGCCGCCGTTCCATGAGCGCTGGCCGCGCAGCACGACCGTGCCGAGGCGGTTCTCGCGCAACGAGAGCGGGTTGGTGGTCGTCACGACCCGCAGGCTGTCGTCGCGAAAGAAGTCGGTCGGGTTGTAGCCGTAGCCCGGCCCGTAGCGCAGGTTCATCCTGCCGAGATCGACGGCGGTGTTGCCGTCGGCGGGCTGCCAGCTGAGGTAGGCCTCGCGCAGGCTGTTGACGGTGCCGTCGCTGCGCACGTCGCGCAGGTCGCGCGGCCGGAGGTAGTCGAGCCGGTCGGAGAAGACCGCCCGCCAGCCGGGGGCGAAGCTGCCGGCGTGCATGAAGTCGAGCGAGGCGCGGCGCAGGCTGTGGTTGCCCGAGCCGTCGCGCGGCGTGCCGATGCCGAGCGCGCCTTCGATGAAGAGCCGGTTGTCGGACGCGCCATTTTGCTGCGGCTGGTTGGGCTCGACCGGGGCGCTGGTCAGCGAGAGGGCGTCGGCATCGGCGTCCGGCTCGGCGGCGAAGGCGCTCGGCGTGCCGGTCGACAGCAAGAGTGCCAGCATGCCGACCGCAGCGGCATGGCTGGGTCGGGAGATCCGAGCGTCTCGAATGAGGCAGGTCGCTCCAGTCTCACTGGCCGCACTGGCGGCACTGGCGGCACTGGCGGCGCGGTCGATGCGCCATTCCCCATGGCGAGACATGTTCTTGTTCCTCACGACCATCGAGGCCCTCATTCCGGTTGGAACCGCGGCAGGTAGTCGCGCTGCATCCAGGCGTCGGGCACGGCGCGCGCGAGGTAGTCGCTGAAGCGCATCAGCGTCACCGACTGGGGGTTCAGCCCGTCGATGATCACCGTTTCGGTCGGCCGCTCGGTGCCCAGCTGCTGCTGGTATTTGCGGTAGTAGGCGGTCTTCAGCAGGCGCCCGGATTCGGTCAGGAAGCGGGCCTTGATCGGCCGGTTGTTCTCGGCGTCGACCCACATCTCGATCGTCGAATAGGTCACGTCGGCGGCCGTGGCAGCCAGGCCGAGCTTGTGGGCCTGGCGCATGGCACCCTCGCCGTTCTTGATCTCCTCTTCGGCCAGCAGGCTCGCCTGGTAGTCCTTGGCGAGGTTGACGGTCACCACGTCGCCGTTCGACGCCTGGCCCATCAGGCGCTGCTGCGGCGACAGGCGCACGCTCGCCCGGGTCGACGGGTCGAAGAACCACATCTCGTTGCCGTTCTTTAGCATCAACTTGCCGGCCTCCCGCGCCGGCAGGGCAAAGCGCACCAGGCTGGCGAACTGGCCGCCCTGCTCCTGCGAGCGGGAATAGGTGACGACGGTGCTGGTGTCGACCTGCTTGCCGGCCTGGAATTCAGTCAGCGTCACCATGACGCTGAACGGCCGACCGGGGTTGCGGATGGCGTCGCTGGCGGCGAGGATCTGCTGGGCGTCGGGCGCCGCGAAGGCCGAGACCGCCGACGCGAGGCCCAGCGCCAGCGTCGCGAGGAAGCTATTGCGTCTCATTGAATAACTCCTTGATCAGACATGCCGTGCTTCCAGATCAGACATGCCGTGCTCCTCGATCAGACATGCCGCAGCGCGTCGACGACCGCCAGCCGCGCCGCGCGGTAGGCGGGCCACCAGGCCGAGACGGTCGCGATCACGATCATGCCGACGGCGGTGCCGACGATCATTCTCGTCTCGCCCCAGACGCGCAACGTCAGCGGCAGGCGCTGGGCGCTGCCCGGTGGCAGCCAGGTCAGGCCGAGCTGGTTGACGACGAAGGCGGCCAGCAACGCGCAGGCAACGCCGAGCAGGGTGCCCGCCAGCCCGAGCATCAACCCTTCGGTCACGAACAGCGCCCGGATGCCGCCGCGCCGCAGGCCGATGGCGCGCAGCGTGCCGATCTCGACCGTGCGTTCGACGACCGCCGTGTTCATCGTGTTGCTGACGGTGAACAGGACGATGCCGCCGATCAGCACGAAGATGAAGCTGAAGATGGTGTCGAAGAGCTCCAGCGTCTGGGTGAAGAACGGGTTGAGCAGCCGGAAATCGAGCACCGCCACCGGCTGCAGGGTCGCGACCGCCGGCAATAGTTGCAGCAGCCGGGCGCGGGCCGCCTCCAGCTGGCTAGAGTGCCGCAGCTGCAGCATCAGCGCCGTCACCTTCGGTGCCTCCTTGCCGAACACGAGCCGCTGCGCCTGCTTCAGGTGCAGCAGCACCAGCACCTCGTCGAGCTCCTTGAAGCCCTGGCTTTCGGCACGGATGATGTCGAGCGACGCCACGTTCGGCGTGCCCCGGGCGTTGCTCGCCAGCAGCTCGATGCGCGCCGAACTCGCCGCTGCGCTCGCGCTGCGGGCGGCAACAGGCGGCACCTCGCGGGCGCTGAGGGCGGCGATGTCGTCGGGCAGCGACGCGCCTGTAGCGTCGGCCGGCTTGGGCGCGGACGCGGGCTGCGGGCAGTCGTCGATGCCGAGCGGCGCGCACAGCTGCAGCACCCGGGCGACGCCGATGCCGATGACGGCGGCGTCGGGCTTGGAGCCGAGCAGCGGCAGCGGCGGCAGCACGAGGCGGATGTCGTAGTCGTTCCACTGCCGCATCCGCTCGACCTCGGGCGCGACCAGGCCGATGCCGATCACGGTGCGCGACACCCCGGCGCCGTAGTTGCCGCCGATGCCGCCGAACTGCAGCATCGGCGTGGCGACGAGCACCATCGAACGCAGCAGGGGGTCGCGGCCGATGGCGGCGAGGATCGCCTCGCCGTCGCCGATGCCGTAGGCCACGGGGTTGCCGCTGCCGAAGACGTGGAAGTCGCGGTGCTGGATCTGCAGGTGGCCGCCGGTGCGCACGTAGGCGCTTTCCATGCTGTAGGCGATGTTCTTGCTGTAGCCGCCGAAGAGCAGGATCGCCGAGGAGCCGATGGCCATCGCCAGCAAGGTCGCGAGGGAGCGGCGGCGGTTGCGCAGCAGGTTGCGCACCGCCAGCATCAGCGTCGTCATCCCGAGAACCTGTGCCGCGGCGGAGGCGTCAAGGGCAGGTCGTCGCCCGACAAGGTCGCCGGGCCGCTGTCGGCGAGAGCGACCGGGCGGCTATCGGCGTTCGCATCGGCCCGCTTGCGGGTGATGCCGCGTATGGCGCCGTCCTTGATCGAGATGGTGTCGTCGGCGGCGTTGCGCACCGCCCGGTCGTGCGAGGAAAAGACGAACGAGATCTGGTAGCGGGCCTGCATGCGGCGCATGAGGGTCAGGATCGCGGCGCCGGTCTGGCTGTCGAGGTTGGCGGTCGGCTCGTCGGCGATCACGAGCTTGGGTTTGCGGGCAAGGGCTCGGGCGATCGCCACCCGCTGCCGTTGACCGCCCGAGAGTTGCCCCGGCAGGTTCCTGGCCTTGTCGTCGAGGCCGACGGCGGCGAGCAGCTTGGGCACTCGCCGGGCGCGCGTCTTCGCCGACGAGCCGGCGAGCAGCAGCGGGTATTCGACGTTCTCGTAGGCGGTGAGTACCGGCAGGAGGTTGAAGTTCTGGAAGATGAAGCCGATGTTCTTCGCCCGGAAGTCCGAAAGCGCGTCGTCGCTCAACTCGTTGACGAGCACGCCGGCGATGACGACCTCGCCGACATCGGGCCGGTCGATGCAGCCGATCATGTTGAGCAGGGTCGTCTTGCCGCTGCCCGACGGGCCGAGCAGCACGGTGAAGTGGCCGGGGCGGATCAGCAGGTCGACGCCCCGGATCACCGGCACCTCGACCGCATCCAGGTGATAGGTCTTGCTGACCTGCGTCAGGACGGCGACCGGCGCGGTGCCGGCGGCGGCGGGCGAAGTCGAGGTCGAGGCTGCAGGTGTCGATTCGGTAGGGTCGGCCATGCGTCGTCGCAGATGATTGGTTCGCTGGGGTGGTCGGCCGCGGGTGCCGAGGCACGAACCACCGCTCCATGGGCGCCGACCTTAGCAGCAGCGCACGTCGCGCGAGGCGCGGATCAACCT
>CAXTDH010000090.1:0-8951 GCA_964242405.1 uncultured Rhizobacter sp.
GCGCCACGCTGTGCAGCAGGAAATCGCGCAGCTCGGAGGCGAGCTGCTGCAGTTCGTTGCGCGAAAGCCGGCGCACGTCGGCGGGCGATTCGATCCGGTCGAGGATCAGGTGTTGCATGGCGAAACCTCGGGTTCGGGCATCAGCTGTCGCGTTCGACGATCCGGTCGGCGAGCAGGCCGAGCCAGCCGGCATCCGGCAAGCCGCTGCGCGCCAGGGCCGAATGCGCCTTGTCGCGCAGTTCCTGGGCATGCCGACGCGCCGCATCGAGGCCGAGCACGGTGACGTAGGTCGGCTTGTTGTTTTCTTGATCCTTGCCGGCGGTCTTGCCGAGCTTCGACGATGCCTGGGTGACGTCCAGGATGTCGTCGACCACCTGGAACGCCAGGCCGATGGCCTCGCCGTAATCGGCAAGCCCCGACCACTGCTCGGGGTTGGTATCGCCGCACGCGGCGCCCATCAGCACGCTGGTGCGCAGCAGGGCGCCGGTCTTCCTCCGGTGCATGTCGCGCAGCGCCTGCTCGTCGAGCGGCCGGCCGATGCTCGCGAGGTCGATCGCCTGTCCACCGGCCATGCCGGCCTGGCCGGCCGCCTGAGCGAGCAACGAGCAGAGCCGGGCCTGCAGCGGCGGGGGCACACCCGCGGCCGGCGTCAGCACCTCGAAGGCGAGCGCCTGCATGGCATCGCCGGCCAGCATCGCCCGGGCTTCGCCGAACTCGACGTGGACCGTCGGCTTGCCGCGCCGAAGCACATCGTTGTCCATGCAGGGCATGTCGTCGTGGATCAGCGAATAGGCGTGGATCAACTCGACCGCGCAGGCCGCGCGCATCGCCGCGACACGGGCGCCACGCACCGATTCGGACGCCGCCAGCACCAGCAGCGGCCGCACCCGCTTGCCGCCATCGAGCACGCCGTAGCGCATGGCGGTGCCGAGGCCCGCCGGCGCATCGGCCGGCACACAGGCATCGAGCGCCTGCTCGACCGCGGCGACTTCACCCCGCACCCAGGCGTCGAACTCCGCCCGTTTCATTCACCGCTCCAGGGTTTCAACTGCCCATCCTCCAGGACCCGAACCTGCTCTTCGACGGCCTCCAGGCGGCTGCGGCAGAAGCTCAGCAGTTCGGCACCGCGCCGGTAGTTCTCGAGCAGCCGGTCGAGCGGCAATTGGCCCGCCTCCATCGCGGCAACCAGACGGTCGAGCTCGGCGAGCGCGTCTTCGTAACTCGCTGCAGGCGGTGCTGCGGTATCAGGGTTCTGTGTCGTTGCCATGAACTTTTGTCGAGGGGGATTGTAGTCAGCGCCCGTGGCCGCAGATCCTTGAGCCGGGCAAACCGCATCCCGTTGCGGGCGCCATGAGCGCCGAAGCGCCGTGGGTACAATCCGCGGCCCGCCGATTGCCGGTCCGGTGGCGAAGGGCATCCATCGGCACATCGGCCTGATCGGGGCCACCACCCCCCTTGACTTGGAGGATCCCGGGATCATGTCCGATCTGAGTGTCACGCCCGTCGCTCTCGAGCGCAGTCACTCGCAACTCCCGGTCAGCAGCTATTTCGATCCGGATCTATTTCGCCGCGAGACGGAGCGCCTGTTCCGCCAGGGCCCGCGCTACCTGGGCCATCAGCTCGCGGTGCCGGAGGTGGGCGACTTCCACACCCTGTTGCACGAGGGCGAAGGGCGGGCGCTGGTCCGCACGCCCGGAGGCGTCGAGCTGGTGTCCAACGTCTGTCGGCACCGCCAGGCGCTGATGCTGCGCGGCCGCGGCAATACCCGCAGCCACATCGTCTGCCCGCTGCACCGCTGGACATACGACTTGCACGGCGAGCTGGTCGGCGCCCCGCACTTCGCCGACGACCCCTGCCTGAACCTGCAAAACTACCCGCTGCAGACCTGGAACGGCCTGGTCTTCGAGGGCCCGGCTGCCGTGGGCGGCGGGCCGGGCCGAAACGTGGCCGCTGACCTGGGCAAGCTGGGGCCGATCGCCGACCTGAACTTCGACGGCTACGTCTTCGACCATGCCGAGTTGCACGAGTGCGACTACAACTGGAAGACCTTCATCGAGGTCTATCTCGAGGACTATCACGTCGCGCCGTTCCACCCCGGCCTCGGCCAGTTCGTGACCTGCGAGGACCTGCGCTGGGAGTTCGGCCGCCATCACTCGGTGCAGACGGTCGGCGCGAAGAACGCGCTGGCCAAGCCCGGTTCGGCCGCCTACCGGAAGTGGCACGACGAGGTATTGAAGTACCGACAGGGCGTGCCGCCCCCGCATGGCGCCATCTGGCTCACCTATTACCCGACGGTGATGGTCGAGTGGTATCCGCATGTACTCGTCGTCTCGACTTTGCACCCCCGCGGGCCGCAGAAAACGGTCAATCTGGTGGAGTTCTTCTACCCGGAGGACATCGCCGCCTTCGAGCGTGATTTCGTCGAGGCCGAGCAGGCGGCCTACTGGGAAACCTGCGCCGAGGACGACGAGATCGCCCTGCGGATGGACGCCGGGCGGCGCGCCCTCATGGAGCGCGGCGACGACGAGACCGGCCCCTACCAGAGCCCGATGGAAGACGGGATGCAGCAGTTTCACGAGTGGTATCGGCGCGAAATGGGCCAGGAGATCGACGCGGACTCGAGCGCGGCACGGGCCGCCGGGCGTTGACTGCCGGCCTGCGCGGCGAGCCGCCGCTCACCGCACCCAGGGCAAGTCGGCGCGCGGCCCTCGTCGGCTCGGCGTCGGTGCTGATGGTGCTGGCCTCGTTCCTGTTCGCGACCATGGGTGTTTGCGTCAAGCTGGCATCGGCGCGCTACTCGCCCGGCGAGATCATGTTCTGGCGCGGCCTGACCGGCGCGGTGCTGATGGCGTTGCTGGCCCGATCGCGGGGCGTCGCGCTCGCCACCCGGATGCCGGCGACGCACTTCTGGCGCAGCCTGGCCGGCGTCACGGCGATGTATCTGTGGTTTCAGGCCCTCGGCAACCTGCCGATCGCGACCGCAATGACGCTCAACTACATGTCGTCGGTCTGGATGGCGCTCTTCATGCTCGGCGGCGCGGTGATGCTCGGCAGTGCACGGGTCGACGGCCGGCTGATCGGCACGGTGCTGCTCGGCTTCGCCGGTGTGGCGCTCGTCCTGCGGCCGACGATCGGCCATGATCAGCTCTGGAACGGGTTGCTCGGCTTGATTTCAGGGATGATCTCGGCGATGGCTTATCTGCAAGTCACCGCGCTCGCCCGTGCCGGCGAACCCGAGATCCGCATCGTCTTCTATTTTTCGCTCGGCGGCTCGCTGTTCGGGCTGCTGGCGACGCTGGCTGGAGGGATAGGGGTGATAGGGGGAATAGGGGGTACGGGCGGAATCGGCGCTATTGGCGGCATCGGCGGCACCGCGGCCTCCGTACCCGCCACGGCCGGCCACGGGTTAGCGGCACTGCACGCGCCGCTCTCCGGAGCCTTCGGCCCAGCCGGCCCGCTGCTGTTGATCGCCGTCGGCGTGCTGGCCACGGCCGCACAGTTGCTCATGACCCGTGCCTACGCCACCGGCAGGCCGCTGGTCAACGCCAGCCTGCAGTACCTCGGCATCGCCTTTGCCTTCGGCTACGGCTTGCTGCTGTTCGACGACGAGGCCAGCGGGATGGCCCTTGCCGGCATGGCGCTGATCGTCGCCGCGGGCCTTGCCGCCACCTCGCTGCGCAGCCACCAGGCACCGGCCGACGTCGTCAACCCTGCGACCGAATCATGATGACAACTCATTCGATGAGCCCCGCTGCGGCAGCGACCGCACCGCCCGCACCGCTGATCACCGCCGAAGCGCTCATGGCACTTGCCGCCGAACGACGCGTCGTTATCGACACCAGCTTCGACCTCGCCGACCCGGCTGCCGGCGAGCAGAGCTGGCGCGAGGGCCACCTGCCGGGCTCCGTCTACCTGCACCTCGAGCGCGACCTCTGCGGCCCGAAGACCGGCTCGAACGGCCGGCATCCGTTGCCGGCGCGCGCCGATTTCGCCCGCACCCTGGGCGCGTGCGGCATCGGCCCGGCCAGCTTCGTCGTCGCCGTCGACCGTCAGGGCGCGATGTTCGCTGCCCGGCTGTGGTGGATGCTGCGCTGGATGGGGCACGCTCAGGTCGCCGTGCTCGATGGCGGGGTCGCCGCCTGGACGGCGGCCGGCGGCCTACCGACGACCGAGGCCACGGCAACCGTCGCCCTGCCGGCCTACCCGACGAACCTGCCGCCCTGTGTCGGGACGGTAGATGCCGACGGCCTGGCCGCACGGCTCGGGCGTATCGCCCTGCTCGATGCCCGCGCCGGCGAACGCTTTCGCGGCGAAGTCGAGCCGCTCGACCGCCAGCCGGGGCACATTCCGGGCGCGCTCCACCACTACTTCAAGGAGAACCTGGAACCGGACGGCCGCTTCCGGGCCGCCGAGGACCTGCGCGCCGACTTCGACCGGCTGCTCGGCAACCGGCCGCCGGCCGAAGTCGTCCACCAATGCGGCTCCGGCGTCACCGCTTGCCACAACCTGCTGGCGATGGCGCATGCCGGGCTCGACGGCTCGCTGCTCTACCCGGGTTCCTGGAGCGAATGGTCGTCGGATCGGCGGCTAGCGGTCACACGCGGCGGCTAGCGGTGGCACGGGGCAGCGAGCGGTGGCACGGGGCGGCTCCCGGTGGAGCACGGCGGCACGCGATGGCGAGCGGCGCTTCAGCGCACGGCCGCCGTCAGGTTGCGCTTGCCGACTTCCAGGCCGCGCTGGATGCGGGTGACGTCGGCCGTCGCCTCGCCTGTCCGCCCTGAAAGCGACCGGATCTCGCCGGCGATCACCGAGAAGCCGCGCCCGGCCTCCCCCGCCCTGGCCGCCTCGACCGCGGCGTTCAACGCGATCAGGTTGGTCTGCTGGGCGATGCGCTGGATGGTGCCGACGATGTCGCCGATGTCCTTCAAGCTGGTTTCGAGCTGGCGGTTGTATTCGGCTGTGCGCTTCGCATCGACCTCTCGATCCTTGTCGGCCTGGATATCGGCCAGCGCGCCGACCGCCTGCAGCGCCGTGCCGTCGGCCGCCCGCTTGGTCTGGCCACGCGCCCTGAACCAGCGGTAGGTGTCGTCCTTGCAGCGCAGCCGGTAGGTGACGTCGTAGCCGGTCCGGCCGCTCTTGTCGGTCAGGTGGCGGGCGAAGGCGTCGATCGTCTTGTCCTTGTCCTCGGGGTGCAGGCGCGACGACCAGCTGTCGAACACATCCGGAAAGTCGGTCTCGTTCTCGAAGCCGAGCAGGCGCCGGAATTGCGGCGACCACCAGAACGCGTTCTTCGGGTTCACCGGGTCACCGGCGACGACGGCCAAGTCCCAGACGCCGTCGTTGATCATCTCCCGGGAGAGTTCGAAACGCGTATGGGTGGTGTCGAGCATGCGTTGGCGCTCGATCTGGTCCTCGATCGCGATCAGCGTGCCGGCCACGCGCAACGGCGTGCCGTCGGCGGTGCGCACGGTTTCGCCGCGGGCCCGAAACCAGCGGTAGATGCCGTCCTTGCACTTGAGCCGATAGGTGACGTCGTACGGCGTGCGGCCGGTGCGGTCGCCCAGGTGCGCGCCGAATGCTGTCAGCGTCTTCTGCTTGTCCTCGACATGCAGCAGGTCGGACCAGCTCGCCAGCACGTTCGGGAAGTCACGCTCGTCGCGATAGCCGAGCATCTTGCGAAACTGCTCCGACCACCAGAACGGGTTATCGGCGTTGGTCGAGTCGTCGGGCTTGACTTCCATGTCCCAGAGACCCTCGCCGGATGCGCGGCGGATCAGGTCGAATCGGATCTGCAGGCTGGCGACCTCTTCCCGCAGGGCATCGATCGTTTCCTCGGCTTCGACCGACAGGGCGGCTGAAAGGTCATCGGCAATCGAATGGACCACGGGGCGCTTGCGGCGCAAGAGGTTCTGAAGCATGACAAGCCCGGTCAGGAAGAAAACATGAGGTGATTTCGGTTGACACCCTGCGGGCTTTAGGACTGTACGATACGGGTTAACCCTAGACTGCCAGATCGGGCCCAAGGGCATCGATCTGAACCGACGGATTCGACCCGTCGCCTGGCTGGCAACTGAAAACATCACCGACGACAATCCAGCGATGGATGCGCCCGCCACCAACATCACCCTCGCCGGTGCCCGATGGGCCGGGCAGCTCGCTGCGATCGACATGGGCTCGAACAGCTTCCGCCTGGAGATCGGTGAACTGACCGACGGCCGCTACCGGCGCATCGACTACCTGAAGGAAACGGTGCGACTGGGCGCCGGGCTCGACACGAACGGCTTGCTGACCCAGGAGGCCGCCGACCGCGGCCTCGCCTGCCTGGCGCGTTTCGCCCAGCGGCTCAAGGGCTTCGTCGCGCCGCAGATCCGGGCGGTCGCGACGCAGACCCTGCGCGAGGCCCGTAACCGCGACGCCTTCCTGGCAAGTGCGCAGGCGACGCTCGGGTTTCCGATCGAAGTCATCTCCGGCCGCGAGGAGGCCCGCCTGATCTATGCGGGCGTGGCGCGTCTGCAGCCATCGCCCGACACGCGGCTGGTGATCGACATCGGCGGGCGATCGACCGAGATGATCCTCGGTCAGGGCCGGACGCCCGTTCGCGCAGAGTCGTTCCGGGTCGGCAGCGTCAGCCTGTCGATGCAGTATTTCGGCGACGGCCGGTTCACCGAAGCGGCTTTCCGCCGCGCTCAGGTGGCCGCCGGCGCCGAACTCGAGGAGGCGCTGGAGCCGTTCGCGGCCCGCCACTGGCAGGAGGCGCTCGGCTCATCCGGCACGGTGGGCGCGGTGTCGCAGTTGCTGGTCGCGAGCCAGATGACCGACGGCCGGATCACGCCCGCCGGCCTGCGCTGGCTGATGGAGCAGTGCCTGCGCGCCGGCCGGGTCGAAAACCTGTCGCTGCCCGGTTTGAAGGAAGACCGGCGCGCGGTGATCGCCGGGGGGCTCTCCATTCTTTATACGCTGGCGACGCATTTCGACATCGCGTCGCTGACACCGGCCCGGGGCGCGCTACGCCAGGGCGTGATCTTCGATCTCGACGAGCGGCTCAGCACCGGCATCTCGGAGCAGGCAGGCCACGACATCCGGGATGCGTCGGTACGGGAGCTGCAGCGGCGTTTCATGGTCGACACCCATCAGGCCGAGCGGGTCGGCGGCGTCGCGGCGGCACTCCACGCGAGCGCCCAGCCGAAAGCGTCGGTCGAGGCGCAGCGCGAGTTGCGCTGGGCTTCGGCGCTCCACGAGATCGGCATGATGATCTCCCACCACGACCATCACCGCCACAGCGCCTACGTGTTGTCGCATGTGGATGCCGCGGGCTTCTCGCAGAGCCAGCTGCGGCGAATCGGGCAGCTGGTGCTGGGCCAGCGCGGCGGCCTGCGCAAGCTCGAAGCCAGCCTGGCCGACGACACCGTCGCCTGGCAGGTACTCTGCCTGCGCCTGGGCGTCATCAAGTGCCATGCACGCGGCGACATCGACGCCGATGCCATGCGGCTGAAACGCACCGGCAACGTCGCCGAGCTGAGCGTGCCGCGAGGCTGGCACGAGGCCCATCCACGGACGCGTTACCTGCTCGACGAAGAAATCGCGCTCTGGGAGCGCAACGGGCCGTTGAAGCTGGTCTGGCGGCGCTGACCCTTGGCGCGTGGTGGCTGGGCGCGCGTCAGGTCTTCACCTTCTTCGACGCCTTTGCGCTGCTCCGGGTGTTGAGCGCCACGGCCTGACCGATGAGTGCCTTGAACGCGGTGGCGTCGACTTCCTGGCCTTGACCGATGTCGATGGCACGGCGCAGGTTGCCGTCGAGACTCGAATTGAAAAGACGCGCCGGATCTTCGAGGTGCGCACCTTTGGCGAAGGTGAGCTTCACCTTGTCCTTGTACGACTCCCCGGTGCAGACGATGCCGTCATGCGACCAGACCGGCGTGCCCCTCCACTTCAGTTCCTCGATGACCGCCGGATCCGCTTCGTGAATGAGCCGGCGTATTCGTCCGAGGGCCTCGCCACGCCAGTCGGCGAGTTCGGCGAGCTTGTGCGTGATGAGCTCCGATGCCGACGGGCCGCGGTTCGAATCCGATTTGCTCATGGAGCCTTCGATGAAAGTAGTCATGTGCAGACGTTCAGAGGTGTGACATCAGGTGCCTTGCGTCTCAGCATCACGCATGATGCGCACGACATCCTGCTTTATTCGTCCGACGAGAGCAGCCCGCTGAATGCCAAGGTTGCCGGTTCGAGATGCCGCCTCTACAACATGTCCGGCGACTGCACCGCCAGCAGCACCGCCTGATCGGCGTCCTCCCGGTTGCGACCGCGGATCCACCACACGCCGGCCTTCTTGATCGTCCACGGCTGCGGCAGGTCGGCCAGCACGAAGGAGGCCACGAGCCCGAGCATCGGCTGATGGCCGACGACCAGCACCGCCTCGCTCGCGTCCGGCCAGCGGGCGGCCTTCAGCAGCGCCTCGCCGTTGCCCTCGGGCGCGATCTCGTCGAGCGTGCGGAACTTGCGGCCGAGGGCCTTGGCCGTCTGCTGGCAACGCAACGCCGGGCTGACCAGGATGCGGGTCGAATGAGCGAGACGCTGGTTCAACCAGTCACCCATGCGCTGCGCCTGGCGCTCGCCCTTGGACGTCAGTGGCCGCGCCAAGTCGTCCTGCGGCTCCCGTTTGTCGGCGGCTTCGGCATGGCGCCAGAGGATCAGGTCCATCGGTACGGCCCCGGGTCTCAGGGCTGGAAGCGCTGCATCAGCGCCGTCTGCGCACACGGGCCGTCGCTGCCGATGCGCAGGTAGCTGCCGTCGGATTGCAGCCCCCAGGCATCGCAGGCGTCGTGCAGATAGGGCACCAGGCATTCGTCGATGACGCGCTGGCGCAGGGCCGGGTCGGGCACCGGCCAGGCGACCTCGATGCGGCCGAACATGTTGCGGCTCATCCAGTCGGCGCTCGACAGGAACACGGCCTG
>CAXTDH010000091.1:0-8793 GCA_964242405.1 uncultured Rhizobacter sp.
ATCCTGCAAGCCGCCAGCGCCTCGCCGCCCTGCTGCCGAGCCTGATGCAACGCCTGCACGTTGGCATGACGCTGATCGATCTGCCGCAATCGGAGCAGCTGGCGATTCTCGACGAGCTGGCGAACACGCACGCCGCGGCGCTTCGGCTGTCGGCGCATGAACGTACCGCCGCGCCGGCAACGGCATCGGCGGATGAACGTGGCGCCACGTCGGCATCTGCATCTGCATCTGCATCTGCATCTGCATCTGCATCGGCAACGGGGCGGGAACTACCGGACCAGACCAACGTTGCGCCCGGCCCGACCGACCGCCTGATCGACTGGACATCGCTGGAGACGGTGCCCGCCGACCTGCTGCCCTCCCCGCCTGCCCGGGCTGCTGCCCGTAGTGCCGCTCCGCAGCAAAAGGTCGCCGGCCTGTTGCCGCCGCAGCGCCGGCGCATGTTCGTCAATGGGCGCTGGGCACGCGTCCAGTTGCTGTGGCGCAGCGAGAGCGGCGGCTTCTTCCTGTTCGCGGGCGAAATCGCTGGGCAGACGCACTCGATCACCCGCAGTGCGCTCGAACGGCTGGCCGACGCCGGTTTGCTGACGCCGCTCGAAGCCAGTTCGCTGGTGCAACGGGCGCTGGCGGCGATCAGCCGGCGGTCCGCACTCGCCGCGACGAAGTCGAGCGCTGACTGCTGAACGCTGACTGCTCAGCGTTGACTGCTAAGCGCTGACTGCTGAGCGCCGATCACCGGCCGCCGATGGTCGACACCGACGCGGCCATCGATGGGCCGTCCAACGATCACGATCCCTGCAATTCGCGCTCGATCTCCGCGGCGACCACCGACGGGCGCTCGTGGACGACCCAGTGCGTGGCACCCGGCAGCCGAACCAGCCGCATCTTCGGCACGAACGCCTCCAGGCCGTCGAGCAGCGACTTCGGCAACGCCATGTCGTCCTCGGCCCAGATGACGAGCGTCGGCACGTTGACGGTGACATACTCGCCCGCGAACTCGATCGCCATGACGGGCGAATCCGGCCCGGTGGGCGGCCGCAGCGGCGACGCCCGGTAGTAGTTGCAGCCACCGGTCAGGCCGGCGCTCCACACAGCACGGTACTGCTCGCGGACCGCCTGCGTGAGCCAGCCGCCGCCGGGATGCGCCGGGTCAGCGGCACCCATGTTGGTGAACATCGGCCAGAGCCGGGCGAAATCGTTGGCGGCCAGCAGCTGCTCGGCATCCGGCCGGATCAAAAAATTCATGTAGGCGCTCGCCGCCTGCTGGGCAGGGTTGCTTTTCAACTCGCGCAGGAACACCGCCGGATGCGGCGAGTTGATGATCACCAGCCGCTTCATCGCCTCCGGCCGTTGGGCGGCGTATGTCCAGGCAACGGCACCACCCCAGTCGTGCGCGACCAGCGCCTCGAGCGGCCCTCCGCCCGCCGGCGCGACGATCTGTTCGATCAATCCGTCCAGGTCGCCCATCAGGTGCTTGATCCGATAGGCCTCCGGCTCGGCCGGCGACGACGATTGCTCGAAGCCGCGCATGTTCGGCGCGACGCAGCGGTAGCGGTCGGCGAAGTGCAGCAGGAGTTCGTCCCAGACGAACGCGGCCTCGGGAAAGCCGTGCAGGAAGAGCAGCACCGGCGCGCCGACCGGCCCCGCTGCCCGGCAGCTGAGGTGGGTGCCGTTGGGCAACTGCGCCTGGAAGGTTTCGATCATTTACGTCCCCCGTCTGTTGTCGTTGATCTGTTGTTCAACCGGCCGGCGACACCACGGGCTCGAGGGCGACGCTCGCGTCGGCGGGGTGCACCCAATCGTGCAGCACGGCGGCCGCATCGACCACACCTGTCTTGTTCAGCGCCGAAAAGAGCGCCATGCCGACGTCGGCCTCGTCGGTCGTGATGTCGCCGAGCGCGGCCTGCGCCGACACCAGCGAGGCGTTGGCCTCGGCGCGGTTCAGTTTGTCGGCCTTGGTGAGCAGCACCAGGAGCCTGACCGAGCCGTTGCCGACGCGCGGCGCCACGAAGCTCATCAACTGGCGGTCGAGATCGGTGAAGCCGAGGCGCGAATCGACCATCAGCACCACGCCGATCAGGCTGCGGCGCACGTCGAGATAGTCGGCCATCACCTTCTGCCAACGCAACTTGGCGCCCCGGGCGACCGCGGCATAGCCGTATCCGGGCAGGTCGGCGAAGAGCGAATCGGCCTGCAGCTTCGGGCCGAGCTCGAACAGGTTGATGTGCTGGGTGCGGCCGGGCGTCTTGGAGGCGAAGGCGAGCCGCTTCTGCTGGGTCAGGGTGTTGATCGCGGTCGACTTGCCGGCGTTGGAGCGGCCGACGAAAGCAATCTCGGGCAGTTCCGTCTGCGGCAGTTGGTCGAGCTGGCTGGCGGTCGTCAGGAAACGGGCGGTGTGGGCCCAGCCGAGCACCCGCTTCTCGAGCGCGAGCGCCTCGTCTGCGGCGGGTGCTGAATACTTTTCCTCGGCCATGGAGACGCTCAAAGCCGTGATTGTAAAATCAGCAGCTTTTGCGGACTGAATCTTCGCCCATGAAGCTCGTTTCCCTCGATCTGATTCGCTTGCTCGCCGCTGCATCGTGCGTGCTCGCTGCCGCCTCGGCGGTCGCGGCGCCAGAGGGCGATCGGGCGGGCGGTACCACGCAGGGCACGACGCCGGTCGCCGCGGCTCCCGCCGAACGGGCACCGGCCGTCAAGCCGGACCTGGCCAAGGGCGAGGCGACGTCGAAGACCGTCTGCGCTGCCTGCCACGCCGTCGACGGCTCGCGCGGCACCCCCACCTACCCGATCCTGCAAGGGCAGCATCCGGAATATCTGGTCAAGCAGCTGAGTGAGTTCAAGGCCGGCAAACGGGTCAACGCGATCATGAACGGCATGGCCGCGGCGCTCACCGAGGCCGACATGAAGAACGTCGCCGCGTTCTATGCGTCTAAGGATGCGAAGGCAGGCTTTGCCAAGAACAAGGAGCTGGCGGGGCTCGGCGAGAAGATCTACCGCGGCGGTGTCGCCGAGCGCAACATCCCGGCCTGCGCCGGCTGCCACAGCCCGAACGGCGCCGGGATCCCGGCACAGTATCCGCGTCTGGCTGGCCAGCATGCAGACTACATCTCGACTCAACTGGTCGCGTTCCGCGGCGGCGTTCGCAAGAACAGCGTGCCGATGACCGGCATTTCGGCCAAGCTGAACGATCGCGAAATCCAGGCACTCGCCGACTACGTCGCCGGCCTGCACTGAGCGAGAGCGGTTCAGGTCACCGGCCAGCGCCCGGCAACAGACTTTCGACGCCGTACAGCGTCGCCAAAGAAGCCAGCTGCGGCGACAGGCCCTGCAAAGCGAACCGCCTGCCGGCCGCAGTGGCCATCCGCTCGCAATCGAGCAGCACGGCGAGTGCAGCAGAATCGAAGTGCTGAAGGCCCGACGCGTCGACGACGACTTCCGGCCCGGTCTCCAGCCGCAGCGCCTGTACCAGCGAGCCCCGGGTCGCGACCGCGTTCTCGACGGTCAAACTTGCCGGCAACTGCAGCATCGCCGCGTCAGCCCTTGGCTTTGGCGTTTCGGTCCGCCAGTTTGCTGATCAAGCCGTCGAAGCCGTTCTTCGCGATCTCGTCGGCAAAGGTGTTGCGATAGTTCTCGACCAGCCAGACGCCGAGGACGTTGACGTCGTAGATCTTCCAGCCGCCGCCCGTCTGCTCGAGCCGGTAGTCGAGCTGGATCGGGTCACCCCGGCCCTTGACCAGGCTGCGAACCACGACTTCCTTGTCCTCGGGCGACGACCGCATCGGCCGGATCTCGACCGTCTGATCCTGCACCTGGGCGAGCGCGCCGGAATAGGTGCGCACCAGCAAGACCTTGAACTCTTCCTGCAGGCGCTTCTGCTGTTCCGGCGTCGCCTGCCGCCAGTAGCGACCGGAGGCTGCCGCGGTCATCCGCGGAAAATCGAGATACGGCATGACCTTGGCGTCGACGAGCGCGATCACCTTCTTCAGATCGCCTTCCTTGATCGACTTGTCGGCCTTGACCGACTCGAGCACATCCGTCGAGACGGCCTTGATGAGCGCGTCGGGGCTTTGCGTCTGGGCGGCGGCTGCCGTCGACGGGCCGGCCGTCTGAGCATGCGCCAGGCCCGGCAAACCGAGGACACAAGCAACGCTGACCGCCGCAGCGCCGACCCAGACGAGGGCCGTGGGCGCCGTCGCGAAGCGGGCGGACCGGATGTGGTTGCCAGAAGCCATGATCGTTTCTTCCTTCCAAGAATTCGTTGCGGGCCCGAATGCCCGTTCGCCATCAGAGCCGACGGCGGCCAATAGGTTCACTTCGCCGCGGGTGCGGATGCGGCGCCTCGTGGCGAAGGCGCGGCGCCTCGTGGCGACGACGCGGCACCTGCCGGCGACGACGCTGCGTTACCCGGGCGCATGACGGCGGCCCCGGCTGCGTCGCCGACCGGATCGCCCGCAGGCTGCGGCCCATCGGGCAGATCCGGCTGGTCGCCGTCGTAGACGAGGCTTCGACGGCGCTGCAGGTAGGCGTCGCGGATGAAGGTGTACTTGTCGAGCGCGATATCGTCGAGCACCTGGCTCGCGCCGAGCAGATTCGCGCGGCTGTTGATGATCTGCCCGCCGACGATGGTGAACTGCAGGCTGCCGTTGTCGATCAGCAGCGCCGGCGAGGCGAGGCGGTCGAGCGGCAGCGCCGCGGTGTCGCGAACGCTCGAGGGGCCGAGCAGCGGCAGGACGATGTAGGCGCCGGCGCCGAAGCCCCATGCGCCGAGCGTCTGGCCGAAGTCTTCGTACTGGTGGTCGAGGCCAAACTCGGTGGCGATGTCGATCACGCCGAGGAAGCCGAAAACGGTATTGGTCGTGAAGCGCACCGTGTTCTCATAAGCCGCCCTGCCCTTGAGCTGCAACAGGTCGTTGACGATGGACCAGCCGTCGGCGGCGTTCGAGAAAAAGTTGTCGACGCCGCGGCGCACGAATTGCGGCACCACCTTGGCGTAGAAGGTGGCGACCGGCTTGAGCACGATCCGGTCGAGTTCCTCGTTGAAACCGAAGACCTTGCGGTTCCAGTTCTCCCAGGGATCGAGCCGTTGCCCGGGGCCGCCGCGCGCCTGCTGCAGGGTGGTTGCGCAGCCGCCGAGAAGTACCAGCGCCGATACGGCGACCACTTGTGCGACGCGCCGCCTCGGAGCCGACGCCTGCAGGGGTCGAGTCGTCGCTCGATGGGGGGTGATGCTCATTTGACTGCTCCTGATGCGGCCGATGCCGCACCGCTCGCCGATCCGGCATCGGCCGCCTTGTTGAAGAGGAACTGGCTGATCAGCGTCTCGAGCACCACCGCCGACTGGGTCTGCCGAATGGTGCCACCGCCTGCGAGCAGCTTGTCCTCGTTGCCGGGGTTCAGGCCGACGTACTGGTCGCCGAGCAGGCCCGAGGTCAGGATGCTCGCCGAGGTATCGGTCGGAAACTCAAAACCTTTTTGCATGTCGAGCCGCACCACGCCCTGAAATGTTTTCGGGTCGAGGCTGATCGATGCCACCCTGCCGACCGTGACGCCGGCGCTGCGAACCGGCGAGCGCGCCTTCAGGCCGCCGATGTTGTCGAACTTCGCGGTCAGCGCATAGGTCTCGCCGCTGCTGAAGCTGCTCAGGTTCGCCGCCTTGAGCGCCAGGAAGACAAGCGCGGCGATGCCGAGCACCACGAACAAACCGACCAGTATCTCGGTGCTCCGCTTGCTCATGGTCGCCTCCGACCCACGCGACGTCGCGAGGCAGGGTGTTCGTCAGGAGAATTCATGATTTGCATACCTTTCTCGTTCGAGGCGCCGGCTCGGTACCAATGCCCGTTTTCTGATCTTCATGTCGGGTCATCGCGCCTGGTCGACACTCGGGAATCAGCGCGGCGAAAACATCAACGCGGTCAGCAGGAAATCCATCGCCAGCACGCACAGCGAGGAGATCACGACCGTTCGGGTCGTCGCCCGGGCCACGCCCTCGGGCGTCGCCTTGGCTTCGTAGCCTTGGTAGACGGCGATGAAGCTGCAGATCACGCCGAAGACGATGCTCTTGATGATGCCGTTGCCGAGGTCGCGTCGAACGTCGACACCGGCCTCCATGATCGACCAGAAGTTGCCGGCGTCGAGCCCGATCAGCCAGACGGCCACCACGTAGGCGCCGAAGATGCCCACCGCCGAGAACAGCAGCGCCAGCACCGGCATGGCGACGATGCCGCCGAGAAAGCGCGGCGCCAGCACCCGGCTCTTCGGGTCGACCGCCATCAGCTCCATCGCCGCGAGTTGCTCGCCGGCCTTCATCAGGCCGATCTCCGCGGTCAACGACGTGCCGGCCCGGCCGGCGAACAACAGGGCGGTGACGACCGGGCCCAGCTCGCGCACCAGCGACAGGTTGACGACCAGCCCGACCGAGTCGGCGGCGCCGTAGGTGGCGAGGGCGTAGTAAGTTTGGAGCGCCAGCACGAAGCCGACCGCGAGACCGGAGGCGAGGATGACCAGCAGCGACAAGTTGCCGAGCGCATGCACCTGGGCCACCGCGAAATACGGCCGTCGCAGCGCCTTCGGGCAGGTCCGCAGCAACTCCCAGAAGAACGCCGCCTGGTGGCCGAGGGAGCGGAGCAACTCGAGCGTGTAGCGGCCGATCGCGGCGAGCGCGTCCACGGTCAGCGGGCGGCCATGCCGAAATCCTGCGCCAGCGGCGGCGCGGGGTAGTGGAAGGGCACCGGGCCGTCCGGCTCGCCGCGGATGAACTGGCGCACCCGCGGGTCGTCGCTGGCGTTCAGCTGCTCGGGGCGGCCTTCGGCGATCACATGGCCGGGCGCGGCCATGATGTAGGCGTAGTCACAGATCTCGAAACACTCCTGGACGTCATGGGACACGACGAGCGAGGTGGCGCCTGTCGCGTCGTTCAATTTGCGGATCAGGTTGGCGGTGACGCCCATCGCGATCGGGTCCAGGCCGGTGAAGGGTTCGTCGTAGAGCAGCAGCGCCGGGTCTAGCGCCATGGCCCGAGCAAGTGCCACCCGGCGCGCCATACCACCCGAGATGGCGCCGATGCCGAGCGGCGCAGCGCCGCGCAGGCCCACGGCGTTGAGCTTCATCAGAACGATGTCGCGGATCATCGCGTCATCGAGCGTGGTGTGCTCACGCAGCGGGAAGGCTACGTTCTCGAACACGGTCAGGTCGGTGAACAACGCGCCGAACTGGAACAGCATGCCGATGCGCCGGCGCAAGCGGTAGAGGCCGGCGCTGTCACGCAGGTCGATCAGCTCGCCCTGGACGCGGACGCTTCCCTTGCCGGCCGCGTGCACGCCGGCGATCAGGCGCAACAGCGTCGTCTTGCCGCAGCCGGACCCGCCGAGGATGGCAGTGACCTTGCCACGCTCGAAGGCCAGTGAGACATCGTCGAGAACGAGGCGGCCAGGGTCGTATCCAAAACTGACGTGATCGATTTCGACGAACCGGTCGGCCGTAGCTCGCAGCGCTTCACTCGGCATTCGGTTCGGTGCTCTTCGGTCCGTCGTCGCTAAAGGCCGAAGTCGCGCGGCCACAGGGAAAACCATTGTCGCATGTGCGCAGCGTTCGTGGTCACGTCCGCTGGCGAGCGAGAACCGGGCGGCAGGCGGCGCAGCCGGCGAGCGCGCAGCAACTCACCGAGCGTCGAAATCACACGTCCTCGCGGGTTTCATAATGACCGCATGATCGGACGACTCACCGGCATCCTCGCTGAAAAGAACCCGCCGCAGTTGCTGGTCGACGTCAACGGCCTCGGCTACGAAGTCGACGTGCCGATGAGCAGTTTCTACAACCTGCCCGGGCTCGGCGAGCGGGTGACGCTGCTGACGCATTTCGTCGTCCGCGAAGATGCGCAGATTCTTTTCGGCTTCCTGACGCACGCCGAGCGGACCACCTTCCGGCTGCTGGTCAAAATAGCAGGCGTCGGCCCGCGCACGGCGCTGTCGATCCTGTCCGGCCTGAGTGTCGACGAACTTGCACAGGCGGTCAGCCTGCAGGAGAGCGGGCGCCTGATCAAGGTGCCGGGCATCGGCAAGAAAACGGCGGAGCGGCTGCTGCTCGAACTCAAGGGCAAGCTCGGCGACGCGCTCACCGTGCCAGCCTCGGTTGCCAGCGGCGCGCAGAGCGACATCCTGCAGGCGCTGGTGGCGCTCGGCTACAGCGACCGTGAAGCGAGCGCGTCGTTGAAAGCGCTGCCGGCGGAGATCGGCGTCAGCGACGGGATCAAGTTGGCGCTTAAGTCGCTGGCCCGCTGACGCACCGCCCAGGCGGTGACGCATCGCTCACTCTCTGCAATCAAACCGCCCTGCCGGCCGCCGGCCGCCTGCCGCCTGCCGGGGTCGGGCAGCCGTGCCGTTTCCAGGCGATCTCAGCTCTTGCCGGCCTTCTTCTTCAAGGAACCTGGCTTGTGCGCCGCCAGTTTGCCGCTCGTGTCGCTCGCAACGAGCAGCTGAGGGTTGTCAGGGGAAGCCGCCACGTGATGCCCCTTGATGTCGGTCGGCTTCGTCAGGCGTTTTTTTACAGTACCGGTCGTCGGCCCTTGCGAAGTATTCCAGGTGACGTGATCGCCGGGTTTCGGTTCACTGGCCATGTCATGGTCTCCTCGTGGTTTTCGACTGGAGACTATCGCGGGTACAGGAAAGCCCGGTCGACGAAACGGTCAACGCGTCGTGGGCCGATCAGTGCTGGTGCGCGGCGCCGCCCGCCTCGACATTCACCGTGACGTCGACCTCGCCGGCCTTGTCGGACTTCAGCTTGCGCGGGAACTTGTCG
>CAXTDH010000092.1:0-8792 GCA_964242405.1 uncultured Rhizobacter sp.
TCCATGCAGCCATATCCGATCACCGACCCGAGGACTCCGCGATGAACGAATCCCGCCCCCTCCAGCGCCCCCGCAAGTGCTCCCGCCCGTGCCAGCCAGGCCATCGCCGGGGCGCGCCATGATCGCGATCGCCTCCGATCACGACACCCCTGTCGCCTCGGGCCCCGGCGGCAAAACAGCGGGCATGGCGCAGGCCGCCGTGCTGATGGTCGGCAGCTGCCTGCCGGTGATGGCCGCGGTGCTGATCGCCCCGGTGCTGCCGCTGATCCAGGCCCATTTCGCGACGGTGCCGAACGTCGACGTGCTGGTACCGGTGATGCTGACCGTGCCCTCGCTCTTCCTCGGCCTGCTCGCGCCGTTCGCCGGTGCCATCGTCGACCGGGCTGGCCGCAAGCGCCTGCTGCTCGCGAGCCTGCTGCTCTACGCGTTCGCCGGCACCGGGCCGCTCTGGCTGCAGAGCCTGCCGGCGATCATCGCCAGCCGGGCGCTGCTCGGCATCGCCGAGGCCGGCGTCATGACCTGCTGCACCACGCTCATCGGCGACTGCTTCGCCGGCAAGCAGCGCGAACGCCTGCTGACGCTGCAGACGGTTTGCGCCTCGCTCGCGGCGACCTGCTTCTTCGCCTTCGGCGGCGCCCTCGGCGAGCTCGGCTGGCGCGCGCCGTTCATGTTGTACCTCGTCGGCTTCGTGCTGCTGCCGCTGGTCGCGCTGCTGCTCTGGGAGCCGCTGCGGACGCTGCCGCGGCCAGCGGCGACAGCGGTGGCCGCGACGCCGTTTCCGACCCGCATGGTCGCCGGCATCTGCGCCGTCACGCTGATCTCGGCGCTCTTCTTTTATGTCGTCCCGGTGCACCTGAGCTTCATGCTCGACGCGATGGGCGAGCGCTCGCCGCAGCGCATCGGCCAGGCGATCGCGATCAGCAGCACCGCGACCGTCGTCGGCGCGGCCGCCTACCCGCTGCTCGCGCGGCTCGGCCTGGCGCTGCACCTGGCGACGTGCTTCGTGCTCATGAGCGCCGGCTTCTTGTGGCTCGGCAGCGCTGCCGGCAGCGGCTATGTCACGGTCGTCGAGGCAGCCTCGCTCGCCAGCCTCGGCGCCGGTGCGCTGATCCCGGCGCTCGCCAACTGGATGATGCGCAGCGTCGGCTTCGTGCACCGCGGCCGCGCCATGGGCGGGTTCCTGGCGAGCTTCTTCATGGGTCAGTTCGTCTGCCCGCTGGTGGTGCTGGCGCTCGGTGCCGCGACGGGCCGGGGCCTCTTCGACGCCGTCCACGCGCTCGGCTGGGCGCTGGCGGTGCTGACCGCCCTCGCGCTGCTGGCGGCACTGCGGTTTCGGGCGCCGGCGAGCGTTGCGGCCGCAGCAGCGCAACCGCCGCCGCTCGGTCGCGGCTGATCGACGCCGTGCGGCTTGCCCGTCCATCTTCGACCTCAGTCAACGTCGACCTCACTGAACGTCGACCACAGTGAACGTCGATCTCGCCGAACGTCGACCTCACTGAACGTCGATCCCACCGAACCTCCCAGGATTCACCATGTTCCGCTACTTCCCCACCAACTACGTCTGGAACCTGTCGGTCGATCTCGCCATCGAAATGGGCGCGCGCATCGGCGAGATCGAGGCGATGTGCGCTCCCCTGCAAGAGGCGGCAAAGGCGCCCGACGCCGCCGGCGTCAAGGCGTTTCGCGACACCTGGTCGAAGATGGCCGACCAGCTCTGCGGCCTCGCCGAAGAAGACGAGGCCCTCGGCCGGCGCATCTCGGCCGGCGAGAAATACCGGCGCGCCGCCGTCTACCTGATGACCTGCGAGCGCCTGCAGGGCCATGGCACGCCGGGCAGGGCCGAGCTGTATCAACGTTCGATCGATGTCTTCGACCGCGCCATGGCGCTCACCGGCGAGCCCTGCGAGCGCGTCCGCATTCCGTACGGCGACACCTTCCTCACGGCGCTTTACCGCCCGGCCGCAAGCGCGACGCCGGGTGAGCGCTCGCCGATCCTGGTCCAGGTCAACGGCCTCGATTCGACCAAGGAGCTGAAGTACTTCGTCGGCCTGCCGGCGTGGCTCGCCGAGCGCGGCGTCGCCTCGCTCGTCGTCGACCAGCCCGGCACCGGCGACGCCCTCCGCGAGCGCGGCCTGACCGCCCGCTTCGACGCCGAGCACTGGGCGAGCCCGGTCGTCGACTACCTGGAGACGCGCGCCGATGTCGACCCGAAGCGCATCGGCCTCGAAGGCGTCTCGCTCGGCGGCTACTACTGCCCGCGCGCCGTCGCCTTCGAGCCGCGCTTCGCGATGGGCGTCGTCTGGGGCGCCAACCACGACTGGCGCGATGTGCAGGCCCGGCGGCTGCAGAAGGAAGGCAACCTGCCCGTGCCGCACTACTGGGCGCACGTCTGCTGGGTCTGGGGCGCCAAGGACATCGACGACTTCATGCGCATCGCGCAAGACGTGCACCTCGACGGCATCCTCGACCGCATCAAGGTTCCCTTCCTCGTCACCCACGGCGAGAAGGATTCGCAGATCCCGCTCAAGTGGGCGCATGCGACCTACGAGCAACTCGTCAACAGTCCGAAGCGCGAATTGAAGGTCTTCACCGACCGGGAAGGCGGCGTCCAGCACTCGAGCTTCGACAACAGCGCCAACGCCGGCACCTTCATCGCCGACTGGGTCGCCGAGGCGCTCGGCGGCCACACCGCCTGAGCGGCCGCATCACCGCTTTCGAAAGATCAACATGACCGATTCCCAACCCATTTCCCAACCCAACCCGCTCGGCCTGAAGCTGATCATCGTCGGCCGGCGCAAGCCCGGCACGACGCTCGCGGAGCACCGCCACCACATCCGCCACGTGCACGGCGAACTCGTCCTCAAGTACATCGCCAGCGAACCGACGAACGCGCCGCAGCGCTACGTGCAGCACCAGGTCATCGACGGTGAATTCCGTGCGACCGCCGTCGCCACCGACCCGTTCGCGCTGAATCGCGACTTCGTCACCCAGGTCTGGATGCAGGACTTCGCCGCCCTCGGCCGCTCGCGCGAAACCGCCTTCTACCGCGAACACCTGATGGGCGACGAAGACAATTTCGTCGACCAGGCGAACGTCGTCTTCATGCCGGTGCGCGAGCGCGACATGCTGCCGCCCGCCGGCGCCACGAGCGCCGCCGCCGGTTGCAAGCTCTTCTTCTTCCACCTGCGCGCGGGCGGCGTCGATCCATTCCGCTTCGCGAGCGCCTGGGCGGCCGGCGTCGAGGCACTCGGCGACACCGCGGCGCTGCGCCGTTACGTGCAGAACGACGTGCTGCCCCGGCCCGGCGCACCGGCATCCCCGGCCGACGCCATCGACGAGTTCTGGCTCGACGACGAAGCCGCCGCCCGGGCGCTGCTCGTGCGCTGGAAGGCCTGGGTCGGCGAGGCGCTCGTCGCGACCGGCCTGGCGAGCGCGGCAGGGTCGTTCGCCCTGCTCGCCACCGAGACGGTCCTGCACGCCGGCCCGCGGCAGGCGACGATGTGACCGCTACTCCCCTTCATCCATCGATCGAACAAGCAACAAGGATCCATCCATGAACATCCTCGGCCCCGATGCCCTGGTCTTCGGCGTCGACGACGTCGCCGCCTGCAGCCGGTATCTGACCGACTACGGCCTCACGCCCATCGGCGGCGATGCCCACGGCGGCCGCTTCGAGGCCCTCGACGGCACGTCGATCGTCATCGCCCACAAGAGCGACGCCGCGCTGCCGCCGCCGATGCCGACCGCCAGCATGCTGCGCAAGACGATCTACGGCGTCGCCGATGCCGCCACGCTTACGGCGGTCGCCGAAGAGCTCGGCCGCGACCGCACGGTGCGCCGGCTCGACGACGGCTCGATCGAGGCCGAAGACGACATGGGCTTCGTGCTCGGCTTCCAGGTGACGACGCGGCGGCCGATCTCGCTGCCCGCGGAAACGGTCAACGCCCCCGGCGCGCCGCCGCAGCGCCCGGCCAACGTGCTCGCCTTCGACGACAGCACGCCGCCGATGCCGCGCACGCTCTCGCACGTCGTCCTCTTCGTGCCCGACGCGGCGAAGGCCGAGGCCTTCTATGCTCGCCTCGGCTTCGTCTGCACCGACCGCTTCGTCGACGCCGGCCCGTTCCTGCGCCCGGCCGGTTCGCCGGACCACCACACTTTGTTCCTGATCCAGACGCCGCCGTTCATGAAGGGCTGCGAGCACTTCACCTTCCACATGGGCGGGCCGACCGAGGTGATGCGCGCCGGCGCCCTCTTCGTCGAGAAAGGCTACCAGTCGTTCTGGGGCCCGGGCCGGCACCGCTTCGGCTCCAACTGGTTCTGGTACTTCAACAGCCCGCTCGGCTGCCACGTCGAATACGACGCCGACATGGACCTGCACGACGACGAATGGGTGGCGCGCGAAGTGGCGATGGGCGCCGACACCTCGCAGCTCTTCCTCTTCAAGCTGGCCGAGAAGTGGGCGCCGGGCGGCCCGCCTCCGGGCGCCGCGGGTGTCGCCGAGCGGCATTGATTCAGGCAAAAGCCAAAGTGAATTTCGTGAGCCTCGCCGTGCACCTATGCGCCGAAAACGACCTGCCCGAAGGCCAGGCGCGCGGCTACGCTGAGCTCGGCATCTTCGTGCTGCGCCACGCCGGCCGGCTGCACGCGTATCGCGACGCCTGCCCGCACTACGGCGACACACCGCTCGCCTGGCGCCGCGACGCCTACCTGAACGCCGACGCCAGCCGCATCGTCTGCGCCGCGCACGGGGCGCAGTTCGACCCTGCGACCGGCGTCTGCCTGCTCGGGCCGTGTCTCGGCCAGGCGCTGAGCCGCGTGCCGGTGACCGTCGCCAGCGACGGCCGCATCGTGATCGAACTCGACCCTCTTGAGGAGACAAACCATGACCCATCCTGAACCGAGCCTTGCCCTGCGCAACGCCCTTGTCATCGGCGGCGGCTTCGCCGGCATGTCGGCGGCGCTCGAGCTGCGCCGCCACGGCGTCGCCGTCGACCTGGTCGAAGTCGACCCCGGCTGGCGCTCCTACGGCGCCGGCATCAGCCTCGGCAGCCCGACGCTGCGCGCCTTTCGCGACCTCGGCCTGCTCGAGGACTTCTTCGCCCACGGCTACGGCAGCGACGGCGTCGACTTCTTCCTGCCGCACGGCGAGCCGCTCGGCCAGTTGCCGACGCCGCGCCTGGTCGGCGCCGATGTGCCGGCCGCCGGCGCCATCATGCGGCCGGCGCTTGCCGCGCTGATGTCGGCGGCCACGCGCCGCGCCGGCGTCGACGTGCGGCTCGGCTGCAGCTTCACTGCCATCGAGCAGGACGCCGAAGCCGTCGAAGTCGATTTCACCGACGGCAGCCGGCGCCGCTACGACGTCGTCATCGGCGCCGACGGCCTCTACTCGAAGGTGCGCGCCCAGCTCTTCCCCAACGCGCCGAAACCGCGCTACACCGGCCAGGGCGTCTGGCGCGCGGTGCTACCGCGGCCGCCCGAACTCGTGCGGGCGACGATGTGGATGGGCGGCGCCGTCAAGCCCGGCGTCAACCCGGTGTCAGAGACGCAGATGTACCTCTTCGTCACCGAAAACCGCGCCGAGCACACGCATGTTTCGGCGGCCGAGCAGCCGGCGATGCTGCGCGACCTGCTGGCGCCGTTTCCCGCGCCGATGCTGCAGAAGATCCGCGCGCAGATCGACGCCGACGCCCAGGTCATCTACCGCCCGCTCGAGCAGATGCTGCTGCCGCGGCCGTGGTTCGTCGGCCGGGTCGCGCTGATCGGCGATGCGGTCCACGCGACCACGCCGCACCTGGCGTCGGGCGCCTGCATCGGCATCGAGGACGGCCTGGTGATCGCCGACGAACTCGCCAAGGCGCCCAACGTCGCGGCCGGGCTCGAGGCCTTCCAGGCACGCCGCTGGGAGCGTTGCCGGATGGTGGTCGAGAACTCGGGCCGGCTCGGCGAGATCGAGGTCAACGGCGGCGACAAGGCCGAGCATGCGCAGTTGATGCGCGAGTCGATGATGGCGCTGGCCCAACCCATTTGATCGAGGACCCCCCCATGACAACGACACTGCTTGCCCCCATCCACCGCGTCGTCACCGGCCACGACGCCGACGGCCGGGCCATCGTCACGAGCGATGGCCCGCTGCCGACGGTCGTGGAACTCACGGCGATTGCCGGCACTGTCTTCCACGAAGTGTGGAGCACCGAGCGCACGCCGGCGCGGGTCGACAACGGCGCCGACCCCACGCTCGGCGCGCTCAAGCTGCCGCCGCCGCGCCACGGCAGCCGCATCCGCTTCGTCGACATCCCGCCCGACACCGCCGAATTCCTCGCCGGCGGTGCCGCGCGCATGCACGATGCGTTCACGCAGATCGGCGACGCCGCCGCCTCGACGGTGGGCGCCGATTCGCCGCACCCGCTGATGCACCGCACCGAGTCGGTCGACTACGGCGTCGTCATCGAAGGCGAGCTGACGCTCGTGCTCGACGTCGGCGAGGTGGCGCTGCGCCCCGGCAGCGTCGTCGTCCAGCGCGGCACCAACCACGCCTGGGCGAACCGCTCGGGCGCCGTGTGCCGGATGCTCTTCGTGCTGGTCGACGGCGAGTACGACGCGGCGATCGCGGCTGCACTCGGGCGAGGCTGACTTGCACGCGGCGAGATCTCCATGAAGCACTTTCCGGACACCCGACATGACAGCTGACTCCACCTTCGTGATGAGCGACCGCGTCGAAAGCGCATTCCGGGCGGCGCTCGGCAGCGAGCACGTCATCCGCGGCGCCGATGCCTCGACCCACCACGACCCCTACCCGTACGGGACGTCGGCCACCACACCCGCGGCGGTCGTCACGCCCGGCTCGGTGGAAGAAATCCAGGCGGTGCTGGCGATCGCCCGCGAGCACCGGGTGCCGCTCTGGACGGTCTCGACCGGCCGCAACCTCGGCTACGGCGGTGCGGCGCCGCGGGCCGGCGGCAACGTCGTCGTCGACCTGCGGCGGATGAACCGCGTGCTCGAGGTCGACGACGACCTTGGCTTCGCGGTCGTCGAGCCCGGCGTCAGCTTCATCGACCTGTACGCCCACCTGCGCCGCCACGGTCACCGGCTGCTGATGTCGGTGCCGGACATCGGCTGGGGCAGCCCGATCGGCAACGCGCTCGAACGCGGCTTCGGCTACGCGCCGTCGTGGGACCACAGTGCCCATTTGTGCGGACTGGAAGTCGTGATGGCCAACGGCAGGGTGGTTCGTACCGGCATGGGGGCGATGAGCGGGAATTCGGCCTGGCACCTCTACCGCGGCGGCTTCGGGCCCTCGATCGACGGCCTTTTCCAGCAGTCGAACCTCGGCATCGTCACCCGTGCCGGCGTGAGCCTGCTGCGCCAGCCGGAGACAGTGGTCACCTGCCACGTCAAGGCGCCGCGCAGCGACGACGTCGGCGCGCTGGTGGAGGCGCTTCGCCCGCTGATCGTCGACGGCACGATCCAGAGCAACGCCATCATCGGCAACGCGACCGTCGCTGCCTCGATGATGTCGGACCGCGGCAGCTGGTGGGCCGAGGCGGGGGCGATGCCGCACGACGCCGTCGAGGCCATGGCCAAGGGTTTGCAGCTGGGCCGCTGGAACGCCCGCTTCGGCCTTTACGGCCCTGAAGTCCTGACGAGCGCCCGGCTGCAGGTGGTGCGCCGGGCGCTCGAGCGGGCGCTGCCGAGCGCCGAGCTGAGCACCCGCGCCTACGCTGGCGACGTCGATCCGAGGCAGGCGCATCCCGCTGACCACGCGCAGCTCGGCATCCCGGGCACGGCGCTGATCCGCATGGCGGCCTGGCGCGGCGGCAACCCGGCGCACACCGATTTCTCGCTCGTCTGCCCGGCGACGCGCGCCGACGTCGACCGCCAGCATGCGCTGATTCAAAGCGGCGTGGAACGCCACGGCTTCGACTACGCCGGCGGCTTCACGCTTGGTGGCCGGCATGCGATCGCGCTCGCGCTGCTGGCCTTCGACCGCGACGACGCCGAGCAGTCGGCGCGCGTGCACCAGACGATGAGCGACCTGATCGACGCCGGCGCCGCCGCGGGCTATGCGCCGTACCGCGCGCACCTGAATTTCATGGACCGGGTCAGCGACCTTTATGACTACGGTGATCACGCGTTGCGGGCGGTCCACGAGACGCTTAAGAACGCGCTCGATCCGCTCGGCATCCTGGCGCCGGGCAAGCAGGGCATCTGGCCCGGCCGACCGGGACTTATCGGAGAAGCGCAATGAAATTCGCTACCTTGAACAAGGCAGGCTCGCTCGACGGCCGCCTGTTTCTGGTTTCCGCCGACGGCGAACGCGCGGTCGACGCGAGCGCCATCGCCCCCGATCTGCTGACGGCCGTTCAGCAATGGGATCGCGTCGCTGAGCCGCTGCAACGTCTCAGCGACGAGCTCGATGCCGGCCGTGCCAACGGCAGCGTGCCGTTCGAGCCGCGTGAGTGCCTGGCGCCGCTGCCGCGCAGCCCGCAGTGGCTCGACGGTTCTGCCTTCCTCAACCACATGCGCCTGATGGAGCGCGCCTTCAATTCGCCGCCGATGCCGAAGATGGACACCGTGCCGGTGATGTACCAGGGCGCGAGCGACGACTTCCTCGGCCCGCACGCCGACGTGCCGCTGCCGGACGAGGCCGACGGCATCGACTTCGAGGGCGAGTTCGGCGTCGTCGTCGGCCCGGTGCCGATGGCCGCAACGCCCGCACAGGCGCTCGCCGCGGTGCGCCTGATCGTGCAGATCAACGACTGGAGCCTGCGCGCCCTCGGCCCGCACGAGATGAA
>CAXTDH010000093.1:0-5966 GCA_964242405.1 uncultured Rhizobacter sp.
ACAAGCTGCGCTACCACCGCATCATCATCATGACCGACGCCGACGTCGACGGCGCCCACATCCGCACGCTGTTGCTCACCTTCTTGTTCCGGCAGATGCCCGAGCTCGTCGAGCGCGGCCACATCTACATCGCCCAGCCGCCGCTCTACAAGGTCAAGCTCGGCAAGGAGGAGCAGTACCTGAAAGACGGCGTCGAGCTCGACGCCTACCTGCTCAAAGTGGCGTTGAAGGACGCCAAGCTCGACACCGGCGTACCGGGCGCGGCCGTGCTGCAGGGCGATGCACTCGAAGCACTGGCGCGGCAATACGTTCTGGCGAAGAACATCGTCGAGCGGCTGTCGAACTGGATGGATGTGGAGGCGCTGCGGGCGATGGCCAACGGCCTGGAACTCGATGTCGACACCCTGGAGGCGGCGGAGCGTTCGGCGGCAGCGTTGAAGGGCGCCCTGCACGATGCCGAAGTCACTGCCGAGTTCGATGCAGCCAAGGACAAGCACATCCTGCGGATCAGCCGGATGCACCATGGCAATGTCAAGTCGAGCGTCATCAGCGCCGATTTCGTCCACGGCGCCGACTACGAGGCGCTGAGCACGGCCGGTATCACGTTTCGCGGCCTGGTCGGCGCCGACGCGGTCGTCAGGCGCGGCGAGGGCGAACGCCAGAAGGAGGCGAAGGTCGTCGACTTTCGCCAGGCGATGGCCTGGCTGCTGCAGCAGGCCGAGAGCGCTGTCGGCCGGCAGCGCTACAAGGGCTTGGGCGAGATGAACCCCGCACAGCTCTGGGAGACGACGATGGACCCGGCCGTGCGCCGATTGCTGCGGGTGCAGATCGACGACGCGATCGAGGCCGATCGAGTATTCACCATGCTGATGGGCGATGAAGTCGAGCCGCGCCGCAATTTCATCGAGGGCAACGCCTTGCGGGCGGCGAACATCGATGTCTGAGGACACCATCCGCCTCTACTACTACACCGCCAAGCCCTGGGGAATGAAGATCCTCTGGGAGCGCCGGCTGAAGATCGCCCAGTACAAGGATGTCAACGACCCGTTCGAGCTGATCCCGTTCGACCGCACCGAGACCGAAACGCGGGCTTTCTGGGATGGGCAGGTCGAAAAGCTGTTCGCCGCGAAGCACGGCATGATCTGTTTCTCGGAGGATTGGCGCAATTCGCTGATGTGGTCGAGCTACGGCGACAAGCACACCGGCATCTGCCTCGGCTTCGATGTGCTGCGCGCGTATGCAGAGCCGGTGACCTACCTCGACAAGCCGTTGGCGCCGCCGCAACTCCACGGGCCCGCCAGCCACCCGGACGTGGCCGTTGCGGCGCTGGAGGCGGTCGCGCTGCGCTACAAGCATGCCGGCTGGCGGCGCGAGCGCGAATGGCGCGTCCGGGCGCCGCTGACCCACCCCCACGATGGCCTCTACTACCAGGCCTTCGACGACGCCATTCACTTGCGCGAGGTGATCCTCGGCGCGCGCTGCCCGCTGCAGCCCGCCGACGTGGTGCAGGCTGTCAACTCACCGCCGCTCGACGTCGAGATATTTGCCGCGCGCGCCGGCTACGGCCGCTTCGAGATCGAGCGACACGAGCTGGTGTCCACCCACACCATCACCGGCTACCGGCAAAGATTGTTGCAGGCCGAAGCGGTGTATGCATCGGCGTTCGACGACCTCGACGAGGAATGACGGCCGGGCGTCGACAGGCGCGCCTGTCGACTCGTGAGCCAGCCGGTCGTTGGCAGTCGCGGCCGGCGCCGACGGCCCGCCGTCAGCCGGTCGACACCCGAGCCGTGGCCGCGGCGCGCCGGTCGGGTTCGGTCTGCACCTCCTCGCGGTACACCTCGCGCCAGAAGTCGAGCGTCGACATCTCCTCGACGCCTTTCAGCCAGCTTCGGCGCAGCCCCGGCAGGCGCAGCCGAAGCCGCATCCAGGCGCTCGCGAAGGCCCGCAACTCCTGGAAGTAGCGGCCGCGGTCGAAACTGGCGACGAAGCCGGTGCCGCTGGCCGCATGTTCGTAGAGCACCTGGCGGTAACGGAACACGCCGCTCGCCGGGCCGTGGAACGACTTCGGCTGAAGCGTCGTCCGGTTACGGATCAAAAACCCGGGCAGCAGGAAACCCTGCAACGTCAGCGCCCGCACCAGACGGCGCCCGAACGACTCGCGCCGCCGTCGCGGTGCGTTCAGCTCGTAGGCCGTGGGGTCGATGGGCTGAAGTTTCTCGTTCGGTTGCAAGGCACCGACAGTGGCCCGGATCGACTGCATGTCGATGTGTTCGGCAAAGAACCCGGGGCCGAGAAGCAGGTGCTCGAACGCCAGCGTGACGGCGGCGGCGCTCGAGTAGAGATAACCGTTGATCGCCTTCAGGAAGAGCTGGCGCCCGACCCAGGCCACGCTGGCAGCAGAGCGGCGGCGTTCGTCCAGCAGGGCATGGATGAGGTGGTAACGGGCGTCGAGGTAAGCCGTCATGGGCCCGTGCTTGCTGCTGAAGTCCTCCCCCAGGCAGGCGATGCCATTGACGGTGACGATCTCGAACTGGTTCTTCAGGCCGAAAAAGATGTCGTCGCCGCGGACGAAGAACGGAAACGGCAGCGTGCGGGCTTCGGCCAGCGGGAAGGCGAAGAACCACCAGGCGCCATAGTCGACCCGTGTGGCCTGGCGCTCCGATTCCAGCAGGTCGGCCACTCGCCGCATGTCGAGCCCGGCATGCAACGGCCGCACCTGGCCGTCGAAGCGCGCGCCCTTCTCGAGCAGTTCCCAGGGCGCGACTTCGCGCAGCAACGCGCCGGCGATCGAGAGCGCCGGCCGCCGGGCGTGTTGCAGGATCGCGAGCGTGCGGGCGATCGATGCCGTTTCGCAGGAGGCGTCGTCGTCCATGAACAGGGCGGGGCTGTGGCCGCCCCCATCGACCAGCGACATCAGGCCGCGCACGAAGCCGCCGGTGCCGCCGAGGTTGCGGTTCGGGATGTGGGCGATCCCCGGGTGCGCCTCCAGCGTCAGGTTGCGCGAATTGTCGACCACGGTGAGCGTGATCGCGCCGCGCAAGGACGGGTCGTCGAGCAGGTCGCGGCGGATGCGCTGGATCGCGGGCAGCACCTGCGCCTGCCGGTTGAAGTGGGTGATGACGAGCCCGAGCCGCACCGGGTTGAGCGGCAGATCCTCGGTCACGAAATCGGCACCGGACAGCACCGCCGGCCCGAGCGCCCGGATCCGCAGGAACAGCAGGCCGTCTGAGAGATCCTTCCATTCGGGCACCGGCACGATGCAGGCGCTGCGTTCGAGCATCCGGACGCGGTGCTCGGCCAGCCAGATCGAGGCCTGCCCGCGACGGTGCAAGCCGAGCGTGGCCACGAATTCCCCGGCGCCGCTGAAGCGCAGCGCCAGGTTGTCGATGCTGCAATGCCGCTTCCAGACGCCGACGCTCAGGCCGTTGAAGAAGGTGTCGGTGCTCAGGACGGAGCCGGCGTCGAAGAAGACCTTGGCGCTGTTCAGGTCGCACCAGGCGCCGTCGACGAGCCGGACGTACATCTCCTCGTGCGCCCGCACCTCGAGGTTCGGAATGACGAGCGCCTGTAATGTGCTGCTCATGAGCGTTCCTTTTTCCGTCTGCCTGGGGCTGTCAGCGCTGCGTCGGGGTCAGATCAGCTGCTGCGAGCGGACCATGCCGGCGTACATGCCGTCCCGGGCCATCAGCTGTTCATGGCTGCCGGACTCGATCACCCGCCCATCGACGACGACGTGAATGGTGTCGGCATGGCGCACGGTGCTCAGGCGGTGGGCGATCAGCACCAGCGTTCGGTCGCCGCGCAGCCGGGCGATCGCCTCGTGCACCGCCTGTTCCGAGGCCGAATCGAGTGCCGAGGTCGCTTCGTCGAACACCCAGACGCTCGCTTCCTTGTAGAGCGCCCGGGCGATCGCCAGGCGCTGGCGCTGGCCACCGGAGAGCCGCGCACCGTTGGTGCCGACCGAGCTCGCCGTGCCCTCTGGCAACGAGGCGGTGTGCTGCCACAGGTCGGCGGCGCGCAGGCTGGCCTCGACGCGGGCGTCGTCCGGCGGCTGGGCATAGATCACATTGGCGGCAATCGAGCCTTCGAAGAGCACGATGTCCTGCGACACGACGGCGAACTGCCGGCGCAGCGACGCTTTCCGGATCGTGCCGATGTCGACGCCGTCGAAGCGCACTCGGCCCGTGCTGGGCGCGACAAAGGCGAGCAGGGTGTTGACGATCGTCGTCTTGCCGCCGCCCGACGGGCCGACGAAGGCGACGGTCGAGCCGGCCGGCATGTCGAGGTCGATGTCGACGAGCGCCGGGCGGTCGGCGCCCGGGTGCTGCACCGTCACCCGCTCGAAGCGCAGGGCGCCGCACGGAGCGGCGATTTCCCCGGTGCCCTGGTCGGGCTCCGGCATCACGTCGAGCAGGTCGAAGCAGGCCCTCGACTGCACCAGGCCGCCGACGATCGGCTGGGTGACGTCGGTCAGGTGGCGCATCGGCGAGATCGTCATCAGCAGCGTCGTCACGAAGGCGACGAATTCACCGACCGTGGCGCCGCCGCGGTGCGCCTCGGCGAGCGCGAGCGTGACGATCAGCGCCACGCCGGCGCTCGCGACCAGCTGCGTCAGCGGCGTCATGGTCGCACCGGCGACGGTCGACTTGAGCGTCGCCCGGCGCAGTCTTTTCGCCTCCTCCCGAAAGCGCCGGCGCTCGAAATCGCCGGCGTCGAAGGTGCGCACGACCCGCCAGGCGCGAGCGATGTCGTCGACGATGCCGATCAACCGGACCTGCGACTCATACGAGCGGGCGCTGATCGCCAGCACCCGCCGCTGCACCCGGCGGACGACGATCGCCAGCACCGGAATCGTCACCATCGAAATGAGCGTCAGCTGCCAGTTCAGCCAGAACAGGTAGCCGAGCAGCGCCACGAGCGTCATGCCGTCGCGCAGGATGGTCGTGATCGCCCCCGAGAGCGCGTTGATCGCATTCTGCGGGTCGAGGATGACGCGGGCGGCAGCGACGCCCGGGCTGAGGTCGGCGTAGAGCCGGGCGTCGGCCGCCATGACCGAATGGACCATGTCGGTGCGCAGCTGCAGCACCGCGTCGGAGGTCGAGCGGGCGAACAGGAAGGCGCCGCCGAAGGCGAGCAGGCCGCGCACCCCGAAGATGCCGATGATCACCGTGGGCACCGTCCAGAGGGCCACGCCGCTGCTGTCGTTGAAGCCGTTGTCGATCAGCCACTTGAGCAGCGCCGGCACCAGCGGGTCGATGGCCGACGAGGCGATGAAGAGGCCGACCGCCAGCCCGACGTCGAGCCGGTGGGCGCGGGTGTACGCCACCAGGCGCCTGGCGGTCTGGCGCATGGTGGCCGTGCCGCTTGCCGCCGCCAGGCCGCTCGGCAGCGCGGCGCCCCGGCTGCGGCCACGGCGCCGCCAGCCGCCGAAGCGCGACTCGAGTGCCGCCAGGAGCTCGCTCATTGCACCGCTTCCGGTGACCGCGTGGCCGATCGATCGGTCCGCTGCTCGACAGGACGGCTGGTGGCGCCAGCCGGCTTGAGCCGGTGCTTGCGGCGGCCGTTGAGCCGTTTCAGCCAGTACAGCAGGCGCTCGAGCAGTGGCAACGGTACCTCCCGCACCCGGCCTTCGAACGAGTACTTGGCGACCGCCCGGACTTCCTCGATCCCGTAGCGACGCAGGATGCGCTCGGCGTCGGCGCGCGGGTCCATGCCCGGATGGTTGCGGTAGAGCTCGCCGCCGACCGGGCGGGTGTGGCGCACCGGCGTCGCGTCGATGATGGCGATGCGGCCGAGCCCGGCCTCGTCGCAGAGGCGCGGCCAGAGCCAGTCGAGCCCCCAGCCGCTGCGGCTCTGGGCGAATGTGGGCGCACACAGCCGCAGCGCCGCGCGGCTGAACACCGGCGCCATCACCTCGACGAAGCGGGTGTAGCGGATATGGCAGCGACGGTCCTGGAGGAGCG
>CAXTDH010000093.1:5976-8770 GCA_964242405.1 uncultured Rhizobacter sp.
CTTTGTCTGTCAATTCAAACGCTTGCTTCGCATTCCATCAGATCCGCATCGGCATCACGACGTATGTTGCGGGTCAGCGCCGGTTGCGCCAGGCAGAGGCGGTAGGCACAACAGAAAGCGAACATCCGGTCGATGACGGCCGAATCGGCGAGCAGGTCGTCGTCCGGAAACCAGAAGGCCTCGTAGCGGTCGATCAGGCCGGGGTGCTCCTGGAGGATTTCATGGATGCTGGGCCACTTCGGACCGGGCCGCGCTTCGTAGTAATCAGCGGCTTGACGCCAGCGCCCCGGCTTGCTGCCGTAGTAGCTGACGAAGATGTCGAAATCACGTTGCGCCCGCGCCAGCCAATGCGGATGCAGCGACGCGTCGCCGGCGCGGACGACGATGAGGTTTCGTCTGGCGGGTCGATCGGCGGGATCTCGAGTCGTGCGCGTTCCGGCATCCGTGGCTCCGGGCGACCGGAATTGTCCCTGTGGGCCGCCGGGGTCGTTCGGGCCGTCATCGTGTCGGGCAGCCCGGCGGTAAGCCCGCCAGTTGGCCCAGGTGTAACGGGCCTGATAGGACCATTTGCCCAACCGCGCCGCCGGCAGTGCCCGGAACCGCCGGTCACCGATCGTCGAGACGGCGCCCGACGGCGCGCGATGCACCGGATACGGCCAGACGCCCCGCACATCGAGATCGCATTCCCACCAATGCCGCAGGTCGACATCGACCGGCCGGCCGAACGGCCGACGGCCGGCCAGCAGCTTGCGGGCGCCTGCGGCGCTGACGACATAGGCGCCGGTCAGGCTCGGCACGCGTCGATAGGCGATCAGCCGCCGGCCCTGGGTCAACGGTTCCGGCTGGCAAACCCTTTCACGGACCCGGCCGATCAGCTTGACGATGTCCCATTCCGTCGTCGACTCGGAAAGACGCTGCAGCACGTCGGAGAGGTCGGCGTCGATCTCGACATCGTCTTCGAAGATCGCCATCGCCGGGGCGCCGGAGTCGAGGAGCTGTTGCCAGGCCTTGAGATGGCTCGCATAGCAGCCGATCTCGCCCGGCCGCAGCGGCATGTGATAGATCTCGGCATTGAGTCGGGCGCTGTAGAGGGCGTCGATCTCGATCCGCGTAAGGTCATCGCCGCAGACCGCCGCCAGGCGCTCGGGGTGCAGCCCGGCCGTCGCCAGCTGGCGTGCCGTCGTCAGCCATCGGGCGGGCTGGGATGCGAGGTTGATGACCGTGATCTGCATGCGGAGTTGCCACCCCGGAAGCAGGGCGGCAATGGGCAACGGCAACGGACATACCCGGAGCCGCTCTCATGCCCGCGTGTTCGCGGGGGCCTTTTCGCAGCAGCCCGACCGGATGAACCTGCGCAACCTTCCAAAGAGGCGTGGAAAAGGCAAAGCCGGTGCCCGGCAATCGCCCAGTGGCGCCTCTACCACCAGGGGTAGAACGCCGGCATCTCACTGGCCAGGCCGCGGTAGACGGGTTTCCGCTTCTCGAGGAAGGAGGCGACGCCTTCCTTGCCGTCGCCGGTGCTGGTGTAGAACATCGCCAGCGATTCGATCCGGTGGGCGGTGACCGGATCCGTCCGGCCGTTGCGCAGCAACATCTGGCGCGTCAGCGCGACCGATACCGGCGACTTGTTGCGTGTGTATCGTTCCGCCAGGGCTCGGGCTTCGGCCAGCAACTGCGCCGGGTCCACGACCGAGCGGACCAGCCCGCCACGCAGCGCCTCGGCGGCGTCGAAGATCTCGGCGCTGTAGGCCCATTCGAGTGCCTGGGCGATGCCGACCAGTTGTGGCAGGAAGTAGCTCGAGCAGGCCTCGGGCACGATGCCGATCCTGCCGAAGACGAAGCCGAAGCGGGCGCCCGAGGAGGCGATGCGGGCATCCATGCCGAGCGTCAGGGTGGCGCCGATGCCGACCGCCGGGCCGTTGATGGCGGCGATGACCGGCTTCTTGCAGGCCTGGATGGCGAGTGCCACCCGGCCGCCGGTGTCGCGCACGCCGCCCTCCACGACCGGGTCGTCGAAACGGTCGTGCAGGTCGGCGAGTGTCGGTTGGAGCGTCTCGTCGAGGCCGAACACATTGCCAGGCGTGGAAAGGTCCATGCCGGCGCAGAACGCCCGGCCGCTGCCGGTGACGATGATGGCGGCGACGGCATCGTCCTCGCTGGCGCGCTCGAAGACGTCTATCAGTTCGTGCGCCATCTGCACGGTGAAGGCGTTCAGCTGCTCCGGGCGGTTCAGGGTCAGCGTCAGGATGCGGTCGTCGACGTTGCAGACGAGCGTTTGGTAGTCGTGTGCGGCGGTGCGGGCAGTCGGCTGGGGGGTCGTCGTGTCGGACATGGTTTCCTCAGTTGTTGGCGCGGGGACTTGTCGGGTTGGCTATTCTTCCGGCATTCGGCCCGTTCGGCCGCCGCGGAGAAACCCACCATGCTCGCCCTCAAGGACCCCGGCCTCTTCAAGCAGCAGGCCTACGTCGCCGGCGCCTGGATAGACGCCGACGACGGCGCGACCGTCGCCGTCACCAACCCCGCGACCGGCGAGGTGCTGGGCACCGTGCCGATGTGCGGCGCTGCCGAAACCGCGCGGGCGATCGCCGCCGCCGACGGGGCGCAGCGGCACTGGCGCACGGTGCCCGCGAAGGAGCGCTCGACCATCCTGCGTCGGCTGAACGACCTGATGAACGGTGCCGCCGGGATGTCGGACGACGTGATGGCCGGCCTGGCCGAGGACCTGGACGCGGTCAACGCGGTGCTGGAGAAGTACGAGGCCCCGGAACGTGAACGCTGGGCGGGTATGCGGCCG
>CAXTDH010000094.1:0-7726 GCA_964242405.1 uncultured Rhizobacter sp.
AGCCACGACCCCATCGTCAACCGGTAGCGCGCCAGGCCGCCGTCGCTGCCGAGCTGCGCGGCCTGGCTGACATAGCCGTGCCAGGGCCGGTAGGCGCCGTCGGCCTGCTTCAGGCTCACCGTGATCTGCTCGCCGAGCAGGCGCTTGAGCTCGACACGCGCGGAGGTCGAGACGCAGTCGAGCACCAGCTCGAAGGGTTGGCTGACCGCTTCGCGCAGCACGAGGTGTTCGGGCAGCAAGGCGAGCGCCGGCAGCGCCGTGCGGACCTTGAGCAGCCGCTCCTGATCGTCCAGCAGCGCCGCGAAATCCAGGCGTGAGGTGAGCAGGCCGAGTGCATCGGCGCCTCCGGAAAGCTCGCTCACCACGCGGCCGCTTTGCCGCCGGGCACTCGCTCAAACACCTTGGAAAAGCCGTCGCCGTTCATGGCAACGTGATGGTGACGTAGGCCGGTTGCGGCGCCAGCCTGACCACATCGGTGTAACGATCCAGGTCCGCGCCGGTGTTGTGGTGCAGCTGCGAACGCAAGCCGATGAAGGCGACGAGCGCAACCAGCCCGAACACGCTGCCCATCACCCAGAGCGGCACTTCGTTGCGCAGCTTGTGGGCGATGTTGTCGGGCGGCGCCCAGTGCGGTGCGAACGGCGCCCGCTTGCCCTGCAGATGGACGATCTCGTCGCCCAGGCGCGAGGTGAGATAACCGAGCTTCTCGGCGCCCTCCAGGATGTAGCGGCCCTGAAAGCCGAGCAGCAGGCACATGTGGAAGACCTCGAGCACCTGCACCCGCCGAGCGCCTTCGCCGCGCAGCTTCTCGAGCGAGTCGAAAAACTTCTCGCCGGCCATGTGCTCACCGAACATCTCGAGCTGCAGGGGGTTGCGCTCCCAGTCGTCGCGGATGTGCATCTTCGACATCAGCACGATCTCGTCTATCAGCGCGCAGAAGGCGAACTTCGCCTGGTATACGTCATCGGCATCGAGCGACAGCTTCTTGGCGCCCCGTTCGACCTTTATCAGCAGCTGCCGCAGGCGTTCACGAAATGCCGCCCCGTCGGCCGGCGTGTAGCCGTTGCGCAGCAGGAAGATCATGTAGAAGCCCTGATAGAGCAAGTCCATCAGGGTGCGCGACTCAATCGTGACCGACGGCGCACGCCCAGCGCCGGACGCTGCGGGCGCCGCTCCGGGGTCGAGCAGCGAGGGGGGCGGAGGGTTACTCATGCAGCAGATTCCAGGCCGTGACGCTTGGTCGGGCGACTACAGATCGGGTTCGGCTTCGCCGACAGTGCCACGACAAGCCGCATCATTGCTCACCGTTGAGCGCGAACAGCTCCAGCTGCAGGTCGGGCAGACCGCTGGGCGCATAGACGGTGATCAGACGCGACTGCAGCATCCGGTCGTAGAGCGCGCCGCGGGGTTCGAGTGCGAAGTAGTAGTGGCCCGGCCTGACCGGGATCGCGACCGGCACCTGCGGCGCATGCGACAGGCGCACGCCCGCCACCGCCGACAGCACCATCTTCTCGACATCGTCGGCCGCACCGACCTTCAACCGTGCCGGTATCACGTCGACCAGCTCGGACGGCTGCAAGCTCGCCTGTACGCCGAGGTAGAAGCGCGTCTGGTTGTCGATCTTTTCCGACTCGAGCCGTCCCTGGTAGTAGGACGGGCGCAACTCGGTCATGGCGATGGCGAACGAACGAGTGGAAATCACCGTCTCGAGTAAATCGCGAACGATGTGATCGAGCTTGGCGAAGGACGGGCCGGGCATGTCGTGTCGGTAGATCGGCAGGTCGGCCAAACCATGCGACTTGGAAAATGTCATCAGCGCGCCGGCAAGTTCGAGCAGGCGTTCGAACAGCCGCTCCGGGTGCAACAGTGGGTGATGATGCAGGTGCGACAGGCCGGCAAAGGCGCCGCTGCAGGTGTGCAGCAGCCAGAACGACGCGATGTCGCCGGATCGGAACTCGATCACGTGCTTCGACGGCTCGCGGTGCGTGCCGTAGAGGGCGTCCACCTTGGCCTGCAGCACATCGAGCAGGCGGCGCAGCATCGACTGCAGCACGGGCGCCGCAGCGAGCGAGAGGGCGGGCGGCATGAAGTTGGTATCGAGCTCGAAGCCGCCCGTCGCCTGTCGGCGCAGGCGCAGCAGCGGCATGGTGACGAGGTGCTCGTGCGGTTCCAGATCGCTGACCAGGCGCAGCCGCCGGCGCAGGGTCGGCACCGCTGCGTCGACAGCGGACGTGAACCAGTCGGCGGCTGTCTCGTTGCGCATCACGAAGCGCGAACCGGCCTTCGATTCGTCGTCCTGGGTCGCGAAGTTGTGGCCGGCCGGTCGCATCGGCGCCAGCGCCAGGTGGAAGACGATGTCGGCGGCACCGGCGGGCAGGTTGGAGAGCGACAAGGTGTCGGGCAGGTCGTCTTCCTGAGGCGCCGCGCAAGGGTCGCCGTCGGGAAAGATGGCCTGCAACTCGAGCACCCGCAGGCTTCCGGTCGCGAGTGCGTCGGTATCGACCTTCAGGCGGCGCAGACCCCAGCTGTACGGGTGCAGCGCACGCGCCGTCTCGGCCTGACGCCACTCGTGGTAGGCGTCCTGGCGCTGAAAGTGCTGGGGGCGAAGCATCAGCCCTTCGCCCCAAAGGATCTTCGACGAGCGAATCAATTGACTTCCTGACCCGTGATCCGGATCGGGATCGCGTTTCTCAGCGGATGAGAGGCGTCGACTTGTGTCATGTCGACGGGCAATTGACGCCTGCGACTCTGAGCGTCTCGGGCGCCGCATTGAGCGCCTGCCCGGCCGAGACGCTGAGCGCACAGGCATGCACACCCAGGGTCACGCCGCTGGCGCTGGCGGCTCTCGAATCGAACACGAAGCGCCAGCGTTGCGGCGAGGGCGCACGAAACAGAGCGACGACCGCGAAGTAGGGCGCGTCGCCACCCACCGTCTCGATGACGTCGTATTGCTTGCCCGGCGTCAGGACGACTTCCTTCACCGCCACGATGTCGGCCGCGAATTCGGGCGCCTTGACAGGCTTCAACTCCTGGAAATCGCCATAAGGCGCGGCTTCGAAAGCCGTCTTGTCGCGGAGCTTGTAAATCCGCGTCACGATCGACAACGACCGGCCGCTGCCGTCGGTGTTCAGGATCTGGCCCGCGTGCAGGCGCAAGGTGATCTTGCGGGCCATCGACGGCAGCGTCTTGGGCAACGCATCGGTCGCCCCGTCGAGCGTCGGCATCTCGGGCAGCTGCGGTTTCTGCAAACCGATCGCCTGCAGCGTCTGGTCGAGCATTCCCGACCCGTTGGAGGTCGAGCTGCAGCCCGCTGCCGCAGCGAGGCACATCGACAAGGCGCAACGACAAGCCCGTACGGCAAGGCGCCGAGCCCCATCCCCTTGTTTCGGGGCCGCGCAACGCACCGCTGCCGCGGCGCCGTGCGGGCGGCTTCGGTAATTCGGCATCGTTCCTGTCTGCATCCGAAGATTGTCGCGTGAAAGCAGGAATTGATCGCCATGAAACGCGGCCACATTCCGCTTGTCTTCGGTATATGTGACGCATTGCGCTTGTCCGTCGGCTCCCCCAAAAGAGGGGAACTAATACCGCGCGGCGATTCGATGCGCTCGGTATAGTTGACCGAACCTTGAAAGGCGGCAACTGGCAGCCGTCTTCGAATGACCCGTTTCCAGGAATCGAAGCCCATGAAGAGCCAGACCGTGCCGGATCCCGGCATCGCAACCACGGGCATCGTCTCGTCGACCTGGAGTCGGATCGTCGCCATGGCCGCCGTCGCGGCGCTCGCCTCCTTGACCGGTTGCGCCAACGTGCCCAACCGCTCCGCCGATCCGGCACCGCCGGCGCCGGCCGTCGTGTCGATGGATGAGTGGATGAACCGCGGCGAAGCAGCCGCCAAGGAAGGCGATCACACCAAGGCGCGCGACGCCTGGCGATCGGCCGCCAAGGACTATCCCACCGCCAAGCAGCCGTGGCTGAAGTTGTCCGAGGACTATTTCAACGCCGCCGACTACGGTAATGCCGTGCTCGCCGCGCAAGAGGCCCTGCAGCGCGATCCGCGTGACCGGATAGCCAACAGCGTGCTCGCGGTCAGCGGCCTGCGTCTGACGGCGGGCTCGCTGGCGGCCCTTCGTGAGGACGGCACCTACCCGGTCGGTTCCCGAAACGAGGCGGTGTCGGTCACCCGTTCCCTGCGCGAGGCGCTCGGCGAGCCGGTGCTCGTACCCTCGCCGGAGCCGGCCAACAAGGCCAAGCGCCCTGCAGTGCGCCCGGTCGGCCGCGCGCCAGGGGCTGCGGCGACGGGTGCAGCGGCATCCTCACCCGCGGGCACGCCCGCAACCGTGGCGGCCATGCCGACTCCCGCGTCGCCGCCCACGCCGCCGCCGCCTGTAGCTGGCAACCCGTTGAACAAGCTGAAGTGACGGCGAGGCTGCGTTGACTTCGATGTCGTCGCCGTCGATCGCCGGCGTCACGATAGAGTCAACCCTTTTTTCCCCTTTGACGCCTGAGAGGACACGACATGGCCAAGAAAGACAGCGTACAAAACCGGCTCGGCAAGGTGCGCCCGCCGCGTGTCCATTTGACCTATGACGTACAGGTCGGTGATGCGATCGAAAAGAAGGAGCTGCCTTTCGTCGTCGGCGTCCTCGGCGAGTTCTCGGGTCAGGCCGATCCCGAAAAGCCCTTGCCCAAGCTGAAGGACCGCAAGTTCGTGGCCGTCGACCTCGACAACTTCGACGACGTGATGTCGGGCATGAGCCCGAAATCGAGTTATCGGGTACAGAACAAGCTGAGCCCGAGCGGCGGCGAGTTCGCGGTCGCCCTCGAATTCAAGTCGATGGACGACTTCCGCCCGGAGTCGGTGGTGCAGCAGGTGGAGCCGCTGCGCAAGCTGGTCGAGGCCCGAACCCGGCTGTCCGACCTGCGCAACAAGCTGGCCGGCAACGAGAAGCTCGACGACATCCTCTCCGAAATCCTGTCGAACACCGAGAAGCTCGCCCGACTCGGCGCTGAAACCCAGCAGGACAAGGAGTAGACGATGGCTCAACCCACCACTCCCTCGGCTGCGCCTTCCGCGGCGCCGGCCGCAACCGCAGAGCCGAGTCTGCTCGACCAGATCCTCGACCAGAGCAAGGTCGCGCGTTCGGATGTAGAGCACGCCCGTGCCAAGGACATCATCTCGGAACTCGTCCGCGAGGTGCTGCAGGGCACGGTCGTGATGTCCGAGAACCTGAGTGTCACTTTGGACGCCCGTGTCGCCGAACTCGATCGCCTGATTTCGGCGCAGCTCAGCGAGGTCATGCACAACCCGGCGTTCCAGAAGCTCGAGTCGAGCTGGACGGGGCTGCGGTACCTGTGCACCCAGACCTCCACCGGTTCGGGCATGAAGATCAAGCTCTTCAACGCCCAGAAAAAGGAGCTCGTCAAGGATTTCCGTTCAGCGATCGATTTCGATCAGAGCGCGCTCTTCCGCAAGGTCTATGAAGAGGAGTTCGGCACCTTCGGCGGCGCGCCCTTCGGCACCTTGATCGGCGACTTCGAGATCTCGCGCCAACCCGAAGACATGTACTTCGTCGAGCAGATGAGCCATGTGGCCGCGGCAGCCCATGCGCCCTTCATCTCGGCGGCATCGCCGGAGTTGTTCGGCCTCGACTCCTATCAGGACTTGGGCAAGCCGCGTGATCTGTCGAAAGTGTTCGATACCGTCGACTACGCGAAATGGCGATCGTTCCGCGAGTCCGAGGATGCGCGTTACGTCGGCCTGGCGTTGCCGCGCTTTCTCGGCCGCCTGCCCTTCAACCCGAAGGACGGCACACCGGTCGAAACCTTCAACTTCGTCGAGGACGTCGACGGCACCGACCACTCGAAATACCTCTGGGTCAACGCCGCCTACGCGATGGGTGCGCGGCTGACCGCGGCATTCGAGAACTACGGCTGGTGTGCTGCGATTCGAGGCGTCGAGGGCGGTGGCCTGGTGGAAGACCTGCCGACCCACACCTTCAAGACAGACGAAGGCGAAGTGGCGTTGAAGTGCCCGACCGAGGTGGCCGTGACCGACCGCCGCGAGAAGGAGCTGAGCGATCTGGGTTTCATGTCGCTCGTGCACTGCAAGAACACCGACTATGCGGCCTTCTTCGGCGCCCAGTCGACGCAAAAGGCGAAGAAGTACGACACCGACGCGGCCAACGCGAACGCGGTGCTGTCGTCGCAGCTGCAGTACATGTTCAGCGTCTGCCGGATCGCCCACTATTTGAAGGCCCTGATGCGCGACAAGGTCGGCAGCTTCGCCTCGGCCCAAAACGTCGAGGAGCACCTGAACCGCTGGATCCGCCAGTACGTCGTCGAGGACGACAACGCCACCCAGGACACGAAAGCCGCCTACCCGCTGCGGGAAGCGAGCGTACAGGTCTCTGAAATACCCGGGCGCCCCGGCTCTTATCGCGCCGTCTCCTTCATTCGACCCCACTTCCAGCTCGACGAACTGTCCGTGTCGCTGCGGCTCGTCGCCGAGCTCCCAGGATCCCAACAGGGATAAATCTCGTCAGGTTTCGTCTCGCCAGGGACGAGGCTCGACCGGGTCACGTAACCGCAAGGAGGACTTATTTCCATGAAAGACATCTATCTCAAGTTCGATGGCGCGACTGAATTGCAAGGTGACAGCACCGACACCAAGCACGCCAATGAAATCGAAATCGCGTCGTTCAGCCATCTGCTGAGCCAGCCGAAGTCGTCGAGCGCATCTTCCGCCGGTGGTCATACCGCCGAGCGCACCGAGCACGGCGAGATCATCATGATCAAGGACATCGACAAGGCGACGCCGAAGCTCAACCGGGCCAGCTCGGCCGGCACGGTGTACCCGAAGGTGCTGATCACCTTCTACCGCGCCTATGGTGGCTCGAACGCGACCTCCATCTCCCAGACGCGCGTCGACTACTACAAGATCGTGCTCGAGAACGTGGTGGTGTCGTCGTCCAACACGGTGGTGGCCGACGGTGAATTGCCGCAGCAGACCTTCGGTCTCAAGTACGGCAAGATCACCTGGGAATACAAGCAGCACAAGATGGACGGTTCTTCCACCTCCACCGGTGTGGCCGGCTGGGACCTTCGCAAGAACGTCGCGGTCTGATCACCGTCGTCGCCCTCACGTTCGAATCCGGCTCGCGCCGGTTCGGCAGTGTGGGGCGTCGATTTCCAAGAGCGGCGCCTTGCCGCTCTTTTCAATTACAAGCCATCTGCCACTGCTGCTCGTTGACCGCATGAACCTCTTCGCTCCGTCGTTGCTCGACAAGCTGTTGGCGACCGATGTCGATGCCCAAGGTCGTGGTACGACCCCGCGAATGAACGTCGAGCAGGTCAAGGAATCAGTCGCCCGCGACATCGAGACGCTGCTCAACGCACGGCCGAGTTTCGAGCCGTCGCAAGTGGCCGGGTATGCCAACGTCGCCCGCTCGATGCTGACCTTCGGCCTCACCGACATTACGTCCTTGAGCGTCGCGAGCGACCGTGACCGCCTGCGCATCACCGAATCGATCCGCCGCTCGATCGCCGATCATGAACAGCGGCTGGTCCAGGTGGAGGTGTCCGTCTCCGACAGCATGGGCGTGGGCGGTGGCCTGCGCTTCTCGATCCGCGCGAAGCTGAAGCTGACGCCCAGCACCGAGCCGGTCGCGTTCGACGCCGTGCTCCATCCGGGATCGAACCGGTATGCGGGGACGCGCAGCCGGCCGCG
>CAXTDH010000094.1:7736-8732 GCA_964242405.1 uncultured Rhizobacter sp.
AGCTTCGCTGCCGACTGGCGCCTGACGAGGCCGGGGCATGCAAGATCTATTGCCGCATTACGAGCGCGAGCTCGCCTTTTTGCGTTCGCACGCCGAGGAGTTCGGCCGTCGCTACCCGCGCGTCGCGGGCCGGCTTGCCGTCACCGGGGAAGTCCTGCAGGATCCCCATGTCGAGCGCATGATTCAGGCGTTCGCGCTGCTCAGTTCCCGCATCCACAAGCGGCTCGACGACGACTTCCCGATGTTCGCGGAGTCGTTTCTCGACCTGCTCTATCCCCATTACCTGCGGCCGCTGCCATCGAGCTCGATCGCCTGCTTCGACGTCGGCAACGGCGCTTCGCAGCTGAGTCGGGCTGCGCTCGTTTCGTCCGGTACCCGGCTGCACACTCGGCCGCTGCGTGGCGTCACCTGCCGCTTCCGCACAACCAGCGCGGCGCAGTTGCTGCCTGTGCGCGTCGTCTCGGTCGGCTTCCGCGCAACCACCACGGCGCCGGTCGGTACCGACGTGCCACGCCAGGCGACGGCCACGCTCTCAGTCCAGCTCGAACTCACCTCACCACAAGCCAGCTGGGCGACGCTCGGCGTCGACTTCCTCCGGGTCTACATCGACGGCGACACGTCATTGGTGACCGCGTTGCGTGAGTCGCTGGTCAGCCGGGTGTTGGCGACGATGGTGCAGACAGCGCCCGTCGGTTCCTGGAGCGTCGACACACGCGCACTGCCGTGCCTGGTCGGCCTCGACGACGCCGACGCGCTGGTCGACTTCGACGCCCGTTCGCACACGGCCTACCGGTTGCTGACCGAGTACTTCGCCTTTCCCGACAAGTTCAATTTCGTCGACCTGCCGCTGCCGGAGGCCGCAAGCCGAGCTGCCGGCCGCACCTTGGGCCTGCACCTCTCCTTGGCCGGTTTGCGAACCGAAGGCGACGACTCGCGCCTGCCCGAGATCGTCGGCGCCGGCAACCTGGTGCTCGGCTGCACACCGGTCACCAATTT
>CAXTDH010000095.1:0-8189 GCA_964242405.1 uncultured Rhizobacter sp.
GGCTGTACCAAGCCGACTGGCTGATGCGCTTCTACGGCTTCGACCATGACGAGATCATCAGCGCACCGGACGGCATGCTCGCGCTCGACATCGATCCCAAGCTCGCCTGGGCCCTTGCGCACCGCGATCGGTTTCCGGTCGATCTGAATGTCGCGCCGAAGGAGATGTTGTTGCGTGTTCCCGGCCTGGGCGTGAAAGCGGTCGAGCGCTTGCTGCAAACGCGCCGGGTACGCCGGTTGCGCGCCGATGATCTCTCACGGCTGCATGTCGCGCTGAAGACGGTTTTGCCGTTCGTGACCTTGCCCGGCCTGCGCAACGCCGGCCAGCTCGACGCGGCGGATCTGGCCGTCAGGCTGCGCCCACCGGCGCGGCAGGCGTCGCTTTTCGACGAGCCGGCGGTGACAGTATCGATCGCGTCGACGGCAGCCCTCGCATCGACCGGAGCGATGGCACCGACCGCAACCCCGGCAGCGACGGCCGAGGCCGTCTGACGACCCGACCAAGGAGAGCACATGCCCGCCGATCGCCCGCTTCGGATGACCCTGGAGGATGACGCGGACGTGGCCGGTTTCCGACGCGCGGCCCGCCAGCTGCTGCGCGACCGCGTCGAACCCGGTGACGTGGAATGGCATGTGGCGGCTGCACGGTCGACCGACCTGTTCGGCGACGATCCGCATGCCGAAATTGGCAGCGTCACGCACGAGGCGGCAGATTCGCTCGCGGCACCAAGCTCAGCGGCGCCATCGGCGTCACCGGTGGGATCGGTGCCATCTGTGCCATTGGCGACATCGGCGACACCGGTGCCGCCATCCGCGTCCTCCCAGTCGACCGCTGCCGCACCGCCCGTCAACGTCCCGGCGTTCTTCGTCCCGCTTTGCGAGCAGGCGGCGCTTCATGCCGATCCGGGCCGCTTCGGCCTGCTCTACCGGCTGTTGTGGCGTCTCGTCCACGAGCCGGGGTTGCGCGGTGACGCGCTCGACCCCGATCGCCTCCAGGCCGAGAAGATGGCACGGATGGTCCGGCGCGACATGCACAAGATGACCGCCTTCGTGCGTTTCCGGCCGATCGGCGATGGGCCTTCCGCTCCGTGGATGCCCTCCACTGCTCCGGCAGCGCCCGAACCGTCAGCCGCCGACCTGCAGCTGCAGGCACCCGCCGACGTCTTGCCTGTCGACGCCTTGCCTGTGGAGGCTTTGCCGGACGACTCCCTGGACGCCTTGCCGGACGACGCCTTGCTCGACGACGCGCTCCTGGAGCAGGCGGCAGCGAACGCCCTCGCCGATGCGGCAGCAGCCGCCGATGGCCGGTGGCACGTCGCGTGGTTCGAGCCGGTGCACCACATCGTCGCTGCGACGGCGCCCTTCTTCGCACGTCGCTTCGCGCAATTGAAGTGGGCCATCCTGACCCCCGAACGCTGCGTCCGCTGGGACGGTGCTCATCTGGAATTCGGGCCCGGGGCGACACGCAGCGAAGCGCCGCCGGCCGATGCCGGCGAGCAGCTCTGGCTGACCTACTACGCCCACATCTTCAACCCGGCACGGCTCAAGCTCGCCGCAATGCAGAAAGAGATGCCACGACGCTACTGGCACAACCTGCCGGAAGCCGCCTTGATCCAGCCGCTGACGGCAGCGGCCAGGCAACGCACTGGCCAGATGGTGGCCCGAGGCGGCAGCGATTCGGCCCATCGCCGTCCAGCGGTATCGATGGCCCTGCGCATCGAACAACCGCCGCCGGCTCGTGACACCTCACCGGCGTCTGCCGACTCGTCGGCCCCGCGCAGCTTGGCGGCACTCGCGGCGGCGATCCAGGTCTGCAGGGAGTGTCCGATCGGCGGAGGCGCGACCCAGGCGGTGCCGGGCACAGGGCCGTCGGTCGCGCGGCTGATGATGGTCGGCGAGCAACCCGGTGACCAGGAGGATCTGCGCGGCGCTCCCTTCGTCGGCCCGGCCGGTCAGTTGCTCGACCGGGCGCTGGCCCAGCTCGGCTGGCCGCGTGATGCGGTCTACCTGACCAATGCCGTGAAGCACTTCAAGTACGAGCTTCGTGGCAAGCGCCGCATTCACAAGAGCCCGAGCCAGCGGGAGGCAGCCGCCTGCCTGCACTGGCTGGAAGCGGAAATCGACATCGTTGCGCCGAAGGCACTGGTCGCCCTGGGTGCCACGGCGGCACGCGCGCTGCTCGGTCGTCCGGTCGGCGTGACCGCCGAACACGGGCGGTGGCTGGTACGCGAGGACGGTTTGAAGGTGCTGATCGCGCTTCACCCGTCGGCCCTGCTCAGGATGGAGCCGGGCGACCGCGAGCCCGCCTACACGGCCTGGCTGCAAGACCTGGCACACGCCGCCTCGTTCGTGAAGCCGGAGTAGCGAACAGCTCATCGCCGCTTCTGCCGCCCGCGGCCCGCCGCCACCGCTGCCCGCCGCTGCCCGCCGTCAGTGGCGGTCCGTCGAGCCCTTACTCGATCTTCGTGACCTTCGTGCCCTCGAGCGACAGGTTCGCCATCAGGCCGGCATTGGTCATCACGAAAGCCTGAGTCGGCGCGCCCGAAGCGTTGACATCGACCGCACCGTTCGCACCGAGTTTCAGCAACGCGACCGAGGCGTCGACACCGCCGGCCCAGCCGTTGCTGCTGCGGAACTTGTCGAGCGCGTCCTGGGTCATGAACAGGAAGACGAGCGAGCGCGACTGGGCACCGATCTGCAGGCCGGCCGACAGCGCGGTCGTGCGGTAGTAGCCCGTCGACGCACCCGCCACGCGCAACTCGCCCAGACCATACTCGCCGCCGATGCCCAGCCCGGCCGCATATACCTTCGGGAACACCAGGACACCACGGGCCTTGGCGACGAGTTCGCGGCTGCCCGGCGTCGTTTCATAGAGACGGACCAGGGTCGCCTGGTAGTCGGTGTTGATGCCGCGCTTGGCATCGGCCGTCAACGGGCCGCCACCGACCGCTGGATTCCCGGTGCTCGACGTGCTGGTGCTGAGAGCGGTCGAGCAGCCCCCGGTCAGGACCGAAAGAGCGACCGCGCCGGCCACCATCAGTTGCTTTTGATTCATGGTTTTGTTCTCCTCATGGGTTAAACGAATCACCGCACGGGAGCAGATGCCCGCCGCTCGGCTGCGGAACGATAACCTGCCGACGTGGTCGAGAGCGACCTGGGGGCTCTTACAACACCTGTCCGACGAGCCCGAGTCGCCGGGCCTCGTCGGCGGTCAGGTACCAGTCACGCTCCAGCACGCGCGCCAGCACGTCGTCGAGCGTCAGGCCGGTGCCTTCGACCAGTTGAGCGAAGCCGGCTCGCTCGAGCCGCTGCCCGGAATCGATTTCCGCCAGGGCATCGAGCACGAGCGAACGGCAGCCGCGCAACGCGCCTTCCAGGTGCAGCACCTTCTTCATCTTCCGTTCGTGCACCAGGAGTTCGCAATCCGCCGTCAGGCAGCGGCGAACCGGCGGGATAGCCGCCATGATGGTCACGCCGGCCGAATAGACGAAGGTCTTGCCGATGAAATGGACCTGCTGCCCCGACTGCTGCCAGACGCCGAGCTCATGATTGATCCGCCGGCCGATGTCGGCATGACCGCCCGACGTGCTCAGCTCGAGCACGACCGGGCGAGTCGGATCGGCCTCCGACTGCTGACGCAAAAACTCCGACAGCATCGACTCGTCGACATTGCCGAAAAGGCGGATTCCGGGCTTGGTGGAAAGGAGCGAATCCATCGGCATGTGCTAGTTTCGACGAAGCGGCCTGCGAAGCCAATGACAAGCTCGATGGCAAGATCCGGTCCCAGGCCCCATGAGCGACGTTCGGCCGGGATCGATTCGCCTCTGAGGCGGCCGTCCGGGCGGTTTTCCTACACTTGCTCACAAGCCCGCCGGGCATGATCGCCGCGGTCGAAACGAGCGGTGGCGTGCCAGGACCCTACTGCGCATGGCACGGCAACTTGCCGCGCACGGCGTGACAACCTGAAGGAACCCAATGGAGCCGATGAAACCCATGGAACCCATGAAGCCCATGGAACCGATGAAGCCGATGGAACCCATGAAACCGATGGATCAGGGCCCGGCCTGGTGGCCGAAGGAGCTGGGCAGTCCCGACAGCAGCGGCACGCAGAACAACAGCCGTTACGCCTACTTCGGTCAGGCGCACCGGCTCGTGGTCGACACCGGCGGACAGGTGAAGACCTACGACACCGGGTCCCACCGCATCACCGGATTCGGCCAGCAGCAAAGCGGCGGTCACGCCATGACGTTTCAGTCCGACCAGGGCACCGTCGATCTCGGTTCACTCACGGTGGTGAACTGAGCCTCATGCCACCCATCGCTTCGACTCGAACCGGCGCGGGCGAAACAGCCGTGCCGATGGACGTCACGCCGGTCGTGGCGGCAACGCCTGTGACGCCCGTCGCTACCGGCACCACCGACAACGCGATGCTCGGCATCGACATCCGCACCGCCAAGGCGACCTGGACATTCGCCGTCGTCGCCCTCGGCCTGTTCGCGGTCTATTCGGTGCGCCGGACGCTGTTCATCTTGCTGCTGTCGATCTTCTTCGCCTACATGATCTACCCGGCGGTGGCACGCCTGGCGCGTTTCGCGCCCAAGCGGCTCTCGCACACCGCCGCCACGGCCATCGTCTTCGCGTCGCTGGTCGTCCTGATCGGCATCCTGGCGACTGCGATCATTCCGCCGATCGCCGACCAGGCCTCGAACCTCGCCCAGAAGCTGCCGGCGCTGGTGAGCGAACCGAAAGTGCTGGACCGGATTCCCCTGCCCGACTGGATGCTGCCGTATCGGGCGCGCATGGTCGAGTTCGTGCAGACGCATGTCGCCTCCGGCACGGCGTTGGCACTGCCGGCCGCGACCAAGATCGGTCAGGCCGCACTCGGCTTCGTCGGCAACCTGGTGTTCCTGATCCTGATCCCGATCCTCGCCTTCCTTCTGATCAAGGACGCCTCGCAGATCCGCGGCAGCTTTCTTTCGTTCATCGCCGCGGGAGGGCACCGTTCGATGTGGCGCTACATCGTCGACGACCTCGACGTGCTGCTCGGCCGCTACATCCGGGCCCTGCTGATCCTGTCGGCGGTGACGCTGGTCGTGTATTCGCTCGTGTTCGCCGTCGCCGACGTGCCTTACAGCTTGCTGCTGGCAGCGCTCGCCGGCGTGCTCGAGTTCATTCCGGTGGTCGGCCCGGCGGTGGCGGCGGTCACCATCCTGCTGGTCTCGGGGGCGAGCGGCTACGAGCACCTGCTCTTGCTGGTCGGCTTTCTCGCCGTCTACCGGCTCCTCCAGGATTACGTGCTCAACCCCTACCTGATGAGCGGCGGCGTGGCGGTGCCGCCGCTGCTGGTGCTGTTCGGCCTGCTCGCGGGCGAGGAACTCGGCGGCATCGTCGGCATCTTTCTGTCAGTACCGACGCTCGCAGCCGCAAAGATAGTGGCCTCGCACGTCTGGCGCGAGTTGTTTCCGAAGCGCCGCCTCGACACGGCGAGCCGCTGAACCCGGAGAGACGCCATGCAGACGCTCGATGAAATGCTGAGCCGCCACTTCCTGAGCCCGGAGCAGCACAGCGAGATCGCCGCATGGATCGCGGCGGCCAAGACGCCGCAGGCCATCCTCGCCATGCCGGCCGAACTCTGGCGAGCGCTGGAACTGGCCAGCGTGCTGATCGGCTTCTCGGGCGACATGGCGTTGCCGCCGCCGTTCGGTTCGATCGCCGACTGATGTGACGGCGCGGCTCCCGAGCCCGGGGGCCCACCGGCATCTCAGCGACCACCCACTCTGTTTTTCGCCGAGCCTGTCCGTTCCACGCGGTTTCGAACATCCACAGTGAGGAACGACCATGGGCAAGTTCGTGCTCAAGCCCTGGTAGACCGCCGACCACTCGAACCCTCACGGAGCAGACCATGGAATTCGTCCTCACCTTCATTCAGCCGATCGATGAGATCGAACGGGACCAGGACCCGACCACCGGCCTTGCCGCAATGGCGCCGTGGCAGGCCTACATGGCCGAGATGGCCGCGGCCGGCGTGATGCGCGGCGGCAACCGGCTCGCGCCGCCGTGGACAGCCACCACCGTGCGCCGCCGTGAGGGCCTGCGGCTGGTTCAGGACGGCCCGTTCGCCGAAACCAAGGAACTGGCCGCCGGCTACGTGGTCATCGATGTGGCCTCGCTCGACGAAGCGCTCGACTGGGCTGATAAAAGCCCCAGCACGGCCACCGGCTGCACCGAAGTGCGGCCGGTGGATGCCGGCCCTCGGTGACGACTGCTGCCGAAGCGGCAGAGGCTGCATCGCGCAGCGCCTACGGCCGCATGCTGTCGTGGCTGGCCTGGCAGTGGCGCGACATCGCTGCCGCCGAAGACGCACTCGCCGAGGCCTTCGCCATCGCGATGCAGTGCTGGCCGCGCGACGGCGTGCCGGCATCGCCCGAAGGCTGGCTGATGACCGTGGCCAAGCGACAGCTGCTGCAGGCCGCGCGCCGGCATCGCCTGGCGACGGACCCGGCGTTCACCGCCGTCCTGGAAGCCGCCGAGGAGGGGGAAATGTCCACGGCCTGTCTGCAGGATCACCGGCTGCGCCTGATGTTGGTGTGCGCGCACCCGGCCATCGACCCATCGGTGCGCAGCGCGCTGATGTTGCAGACCGTGCTCGGGATCGAGGCAGCGCGAATCGCGCGAGCCTTCGTGGTCACACCCGAGGCCATGACCAAGCGCCTGGTGCGCGCCAAGGCCAAGATCAAGGCCACCGGCCTGCGTTTCGAGGAGCCGGAGCCGGCCGAGCTGCCGCTGCGCGTGGACGCAGTGCTCGACACGATCTACGGGGCCTACACCCTGCATTGGAATCAGGCCGATGCCGCGGCGGCCGATGGCTTGGCCGACGAGGCGGTGTTTCTGGCCACGTTGGTCGCGACCCACTTGCCCCGCCACGCCGAGGCGCTGGGGTTGCTGTCCTTGCTGCTGTTGTGTCAGGCTCGCCGGCGCGCACGGCTGGGCGCCGATGGCGAATTCGTGCCCCTGGATCGGCAGGACCCGCTACTTTGGAACGACGCGCAGATCGAACAAGCGCTCGACTGCCTGGCGAACGCCGCGGCCCTGCAGGCACCCGGTCCGTTCCAGCTCGAGGCGGCGATCCAGGCCGCGCACTGCGAGCGTCGCCTCGGCAACGCGACGCCGTGGGCCGACATCACGGTGTTGTACGAGCGGCTGCTCGACCTCCACCCGGCGATCGGTGCGCAGATCGGCCACGCGGTGGCCTCGGCCCACGCACGGGGCGACCCTCACGCCGGCTTGACGCTGCTCGACGCACTGCGGGCTCCTGGCATCGAGCAGCACCAGCCTTGGTGGGCGGCACGCGCGCATTTGCTGGCTTTGCTGCCCGACCACCTCGACGAGGCCAGGGATTCCTTCGGCCGAGCGCTGGCGCTGACCGAAGAGCCGGCGCTTCGCCGCCATCTGGCGCGAAGGCTGGCAACCTGCGAAAGCCGGGCACGGACGTCTGCCCCGACGACGCCTAGAGGTACATCGCGACCGCCTCGACCACCGAGCCGTCGCGCACCACCGGGAAGGCGATGACAGCGCCCGCTGCGCTGCCGGCCGACGCCGCCTGGACCGCCGGGACGCCGCCGGCAAACGCCTGGAGGATGGTCGGCCCGACGTCCTGCGGCGCGGCTTCGCCGGCGCTCAGGGCGCCGAGTTCTTCGTCGAAGCCGTAGGCGAGCTGCAGCGACTGCTCGCCCGAGCCGGCCACCCAGCTCTCGATGCGGGCGGCGATCGGCGTCGTCGGTGCCGACAGGAAGCAAAGCACGAATGCCTGCGTGCCAGGAACCGGGCACGGGATGGCCAAGCCGCGCTGCAGCCGGGTGGTGGCCACGGCACCGGCGCGCGCGAAGCCGGCCGCCGCCGACAGCCCGTCGGCGAACACCGAGCCGGCGCGTTCCCAGGCCTTGCCCGGCAGCCCCGATCCGGGCGCCAGACGCGTGTCCCGCGAGGCGGCTTCGAAGGCCGCCTCGGTCGCGCCATAGACGCCGTCGAGCAGCTGCAGCTCCGCGCTCGCCGTCGCGCTGTCGTCGTTGGCCCAGACCTCGATCGCGCCCGACGACGCCTCGGGGCTGCCGCAGAACAGCACGACGACCGCTTTCAGAACGTCGCCGAAGAAGACCGGGAAGGCGACGGCGCAGGCCAGCCCTGCGGCCT
>CAXTDH010000095.1:8199-8702 GCA_964242405.1 uncultured Rhizobacter sp.
AGGGTCGTGCTACAGGCATCAAGGGCATGGCAAAGAGCGTCATCCCCAACTGGGCGTCGGTCAGGTGCAGGGCATCTTTTACGTGCGGAATGTGGGCTACCCAACTGCCGAAGACCAGGCTTTCGGTGGCAAATACCAGCCCGACCGACCGCGCCTGAACGTCGCCGAAGAAGACCGGGAAGGCGACGGCGCAGGCCAGCCCTGCGGCCTTGGCGGCAGCGGCCCGCTGGAAGAACCCGCCCTGCAGATCCTTGACGATCACCGGCCGGCCTTCCTCCCAGACGCGGCCGGGCAGCCCTTCGCCGCGCCCGAAGCACATCTTCTTGCTGATCGCGCCGAATTCGGGCGCATGGCCGTAGAACCCGCCGCCGAATTCCAAGAGGTAACCGTCGGCGTCGGGAACCCACAGCTCGGCGACGCGTATGAAATTGTTCATCGACAAGACCTTTGCTCGAGGCGCCGGCGCGGCTGCCGAGCGGCAGGCCGTGGACGCCCGGGTCGCA
>CAXTDH010000096.1:0-8676 GCA_964242405.1 uncultured Rhizobacter sp.
GAGCATCGGAAACAGCGTGCCGACGGTTTTGCCGATGCCGGTCGGCGCCTGCGCCAGCAGTGGCCGGCCGCTGACTGCCGCCCGGTAGACCGCCTCGGCGAGCGGTCGCTGGCCGGCGCGAAAGGTCGTGTGGGGAAAGGCGAGCGCGGCCAGCATCGCGTCACGACCGGCGGCGTGGACGGCCTCCTGGGCGGCCCAGGCTCGGTAGCGCCGGCACTGGTCCTCGAAGAACGCCTGGAGCTCGGCGGCGGTGTGCGCCTCGGCGAGCACCGTCTCGGTCTGGGTGGCGGCATCGACGTACACCAGCGCCAGCGTCACCGCGTCCAATTGCTCCTGGCGACAGAACAGGGCGCCGTAGACCTTGACTTGCGCCCAGTGCAGGGCACGACGGTTCGCGGTCATGCGGGCCAGGTCGCCGCGAAAGGTCTTGATCTCTTCGAGCCGCTGGCGCGCCGGGTCGTAGCCATCGGCCCGGCCGCGGACGAGCAAACCCTCGAACTCGCCGGATAGAACGACCTCCGACCGGTACGAGGCGCCGCGACGTGCGCTGACCGCCGCCTGGCCGGCTTGGCCCTCGAGGGCAGTAGCGGAAGGCGTGAAGCGCCGGTCGAGATCACCCTGGCGGGCCGTGAACTCGCAGAGTGTTCGAACGGCGACGGCGCAGGGCTTCACCCTCACTGGATCGTCAGGAGCGCCGGTGCAGCGGGGGTCGTCAGGAGAGCCGGTGCAGGCGAGCTCATCGGGTGAGGCGGTGCAGCCGGCATTCGTCAATGCATCTTGTCATGCGGCGGCTTGCGAAAAGCCTTCGGCTTGTAGACGTTGCCGTCCCATTCGCCGCTCCTGCGGGCGCCTTCCCGGGCGCGGCGAATCGCTTCGTCGGCGACCTTGGCCGCGTCGCGGCGCGACGATCGCCAGAGGCGGACCTGCCGGGCGAAGGTGGTGAGCGACCGCCAGTGGCGCCGCAGCGCGGCATCGAGGCGCCAGCGCCGGCGGTCGCCGATCAGGAGGCGCAACAGGAGCACCGCGCAGACGGCGATCCCGACGGCGGCAAACAGGCGTTCGATCGAGAACATGGCTTCAGACGCTTGAAAGGACGGACGAACGTGAAGGCAGGCGGACCAGACGGCACGACCACGGTGCAATCGCACGGCCGAAGCCGCGCGATCGGCCTACCGACATTCTGCGCGTCCCGGCGCGCGGATGAGCGACGAATTGCAATCGTCCGTACAACGGTCAATAGAGGCCGTGAACGGGGCGACCTCCTCACGCAGACCGACAGTTCTGCGACCAGATCGCCGAACTTTTCTCCGAGCACTTCGACCCCGAGGCTCAGCCGCCTCCGGACCGCGCCCGCCAGCGGTTGAGCCGGGCCACGCCCTGCCCTGCGCCAAGGTACCCCGGCGCAATGCTCTCCAGTGAATCAGGCTGGATACCAAGCGCCTTCAGCCCCGGCAACCGCCCGGTCGCCACGTTCGCCACCTTCATCGAATCCAGGTTGTCGCGCGACATCAGCGGCTCGCCCGGAAGGATCTCCATCACGCCGGCCTGTAGCCGGGCGAGTGCATCGGGCAGGCCGATCACCGGCCGCTCGTGTCCGGCGCAGCGGCCGGCGAACTGCGCCAGCTGGCGCAAGGTGTAGACGGTCGGGCCGGTGCACTCGAAGGTCTCGCGGGCGGTGAGCGGATCGTCGAGGCAGCGGATGATCGCCTCGGCCACGTCCTGCACCCAGACCGGCTGGAAGCGGGCTCCCGCGCCGGCCAGCGGCAGCACCGGGGCGAACGATTGCAGACGGGCGAACAGGTTCAGGAACCGGTCGTGCTCTCCGAAAATCACCGATGGCCTCAGGATCGTCACATCCAGACCCGAGGCCTTCAGCACCCGCTCGCCTTCGGCCTTCGACCGCAGATAGCGGCTCGGCAGCGGCGCATCGTCGTCGGTCACCCCGAGCGCGCTGACGTGGACGATGCGCCGCACGCCGGCCGCGGCACACGCCTTGACGAGCTTCAGCGGCAGCTCGACATGGGCATGGTTGAACGCCGCCTCGCTGCCGTGCAGTTGCGCGACCAGGTTGACGACGGCGTCGCGGCCGTGCAGCAGGCGCACGAGTTGGCCCTGGTCATGGACATCGGCGGCTTCGAGCCGTATGGTCGGCAGCAGCCCCAGGTGCTTGGCCCGCTGCGGCCGGCGGCTCGGCACCAGCACGCTGGCGCTTCCGCCGCCCGAGCGTTCGACCAGCTTGTCGCAGAGCGCGCGGCCGACGAAGCCGGTGCCGCCGAGGATCAGCAATCGGGAATAGGTCATCGCCACTTTATACGCGACCGGTCACTTGAACGCGATCGATCAGGGCCCGGAGCGGACGAGCGAAGTCACCACCAGCCAGACGTTGGCTGCGCCGATGACGCCGAACAGCGCCCAGGCGACCGTCTTCACCACCGGCCCGTTCGCGTAGGGGCCCATCAGCGCCCGGCTGCCGGTGAAGCGCAGCAGCGGCCAGATGGCGAACGGCAGCTGAAAGCTCAGCACCACCTGGCTCAGCACCAGCAGCTTGCCGATGCCGGCGTCGCCGAACCACCAGACGCCCGCGAACGCCGGCAGCAGCGCCAGTGCCCGGGTCAGCAGGCGCCGCTGCCAGGCCGGTATCTTCAGTTCGAGGAAGCCCTCCATGATGATCTGGCCGGCGATGGTGCCGGTGAAGGTCGAGCTCTGGCCGGAGGCCAGGAGGGCGATGCCGAACAGCAGCGCCGCGAAGGAGCTGCCGACCACCGGGTCGAGGAGGTGATAGGCGTCGCCGATGTCGGCCACTTCGGTATGACCGGTGCCGTGGAAGGCACTTGCCGCCAGGATCAGGATCGCCGCGTTCACCAGCAGCGCGATCGACAGCGAGACCAGCGTGTCGAGCGTGCCGAAGCGGATCGCCTGACGCAGGCCGGCAGGCGTACGGGCCGTGAGCCGGGTGCGGACGATCGACGAATGCAGGTAGAGGTTGTGCGGCATCACGGTCGCGCCGATGATGCCGATCGCGAGGTAGAGCGCGCTCGGTTCGCGCAGCCGCTCGAGCATCGGCACGAGGCCGATCGCCACACCGAACCAGTTCGGCTGGACGATCAGCAACTCGACCAAGAAGCAGACGAAGATCGTCGTCACCAGCCCGAGCACGATCGCCTCGATGCGCCGGAAACCCGCGCCCTGCATGCCGAGCACCAGCAACGTGTCGAAGGCGGTGATGGCGATGCCGACCGGAATCGAGACGCCGAACAACAGGTGCAGCGCAAGGGCACTGCCGAGCACTTCGGCCAGATCGCAGGCGACGATCGCCACTTCGGCCCCCAGCCAGAGCATCAGGTTGATGCGCCGGCCGTAGTGGTCGCGGCAGGCACGGGCCAGGTCCTTCTGGGCCACCAGGCCGAGCCGCATGCAGAGCGTCTGCAGCAGCATGGCCGCCAGGCTGGCGAGCAGCACGACGAACAGCAGGTTGTGGCCGTACTTGGCGCCGGCCTCGATGTCGGTCGCCCAGTTGCCCGGATCCATGTAGCCGACCGACACCAGCAGCCCCGGGCCGAGGAAGCGGAACAGGCGGCGCCAGCCCGTCCCGCTCGCCTCGATGCCTACGCTGCCCTGAACATCGTAGGGACGAAACGGCGCAGTCTTGCGGCGGGGCGGATAGAGCACGTCGTCGGGTCCCGAAGTCTGGCTGCCATTCTTTCATCGCCAGGCAAGTGGCGTGGCCAGTACGCGCAATGGCCCCGATCGGGCGGAGCCGGTGGGGCGAGACGACGATGGAGAGCGAGCCGCCGCGCCTGTCGAAGCCCGCGCTTCGACAGGCGTCGGCCCGACGACTTCAGGCGAGGTCGAACCGGTCGAGGTTCATCACCTTCGTCCAGGCGGCCACGAAGTCCTTCAGGAACTTGCCATGGCCGTCGGCGCTGCCGTATACCTCGGCAATCGCGCGCAGCTGCGCGTGCGAGCCGAAGACGAGGTCGACCCGGGTCGCCGTCCAGCGCGCCTGACCGGTCTTGCGGTCACGCCCCTCGAACTGATCGCCGGCGCCGGAGACGTCCTTCCATTCGGTCCGCATGTCGAGCAGGTTGACGAAGAAGTCGTTGGTCAACGTTCCCGGACGATCGGTGAAGACGCCGTGCTTCGCGCCGCCGACGTTCGCGCCGAGCACGCGCAGCCCGCCGACCAGCACCGTCATCTCGGGCGCCGTCAGCGTCAGCAGCTGCGCCCTGTCGACCAGCAACACCTCGGGCGCCACGCTGTAGCGCGCCTTCTGATAGTTGCGAAAGCCATCGGCGGCCGGCTCCAGCATCTCGAAAGACTCGACATCCGTCTGCTCCTGCGAGGCGTCGGTTCGGCCGGGCGTGAACGGCACGGTGATGTCCTGGCCGGCGTCGCGCGCGGCCTGCTCGACGGCGGCATTGCCGGCCAGCACGATCAGGTCGGCGAGCGAGATCTTCTTGCCACCTTGCGCACCCTGGAAGTCGCCGCGGATCTGCTCGAGCACCCCCAGCACCTTGGCGAGCTGCGCCGGCTGGTTGACGGGCCAGTCCTTCTGCGGCGTCAGCCGGACGCGCGCACCGTTGGCGCCGCCGCGCATGTCCGAGCCGCGATAAGTCGAGGCCGAGGCCCAGGCCGTCGAGACGAGTTCGGCCACCGTCAGCTGCGCGGCCAGCACCTTCTTCTTCAGCGCCGCCACATCCTGCTCGTCGACCAGCGGATGGTCGACCGCCGGCACCGGGTCTTGCCAGATCAGCTCCTCGGCCGGCACGTCCGGGCCGAGATAGCGGGCCCGCGGCCCCATGTCGCGGTGCGTGAGCTTGAACCAGGCCCGGGCGAAGGCATCGGCGAACTGGTCGGGGTTGGCCAGGAAGCGGCGCGAGATCTTCTCGTACTCCGGGTCCAGGCGCAGCGACAGGTCGGTGGTCAGCATGGTCGGCGGCAGGCGCTTGGCCGGGTCGTGGGCATGCGGAATCGTGCCGGCCCCGGCGCCCGCCTTGGCCACCCACTGCTGGGCGCCGGCGGGGCTCTTGGTCAGCTCCCACTCGAAGCCGAACAGGTTCTCGAAGTACTCGTTCGTCCACTGCGTCGGGCGGGTCGTCCAGGTGACTTCCAGGCCGCTGGTGATGGTGTCGCCGCCCTTGCCGCTGCCGAAACTGTTGTGCCAGCCGAAGCCCTGGGCCTCGACGCCGGCGCCCTCGGGTTCCTCCGCGACATGGTGCGAACCGGCCGCGCCGTGGGTCTTGCCGAAAGTGTGGCCGCCGGCAATCAGCGCGACGGTTTCCTCGTCGTTCATGGCCATGCGGCTGAAGGTGGTGCGGATGTCGTGCGCCGCCGCGACCGGGTCGGGCTTGCCGTCCGGGCCCTCGGGGTTGACGTAGATGAGGCCCATCTGCACCGCGGCGAGCGGGTTCTCGAGATCACGCGAATGCGGCCGTTCGCTGTCGTCGTCCTTGTCGATGACGCCAGGGCCGTCGACGCCCGGCGAGCCCTGCGTATAACGGACATCACCGCCGAGCCACTTCTTCTCGCTGCCCCAGTAGACGTCCTGGTCCGGCTCCCAGACGTCGGGCCGGCCGCCGCCGAAGCCGAAGGTCTTGAAGCCCATGGTCTCGAGCGCGACGTTGCCGGTCAGGATGATCAGGTCGGCCCAGGAGAGCTTGGCGCCGTACTTCTGCTTGATCGGCCAGATGAGGCGGCGCGCCTTGTCGAGGCTGACGTTGTCCGGCCAGCTGTTGAGCGGCGCGAAGCGCTGCTGGCCACGGCCACCGCCGCCCCGGCCGTCGGTGCTGCGGTAGGTGCCCGCGCTGTGCCAGGCCATCCGGATGAAGAGCGGGCCGTAGTGCCCGAAGTCGGCCGGCCACCACTCCTTCGAGTCGGTCATCAGCGCCGCGAGATCCTGTTTCACGGCCGCCAGGTCGAGGCTCTTGAAAGCCTCGGCGTAGTTGAACTCGCCCCCCATGGGATCGGACTTCGCGGAGTGCTGGTGCAGCAAGTCCAGGCGCAACTGCTGCGGCCACCAGTCGCGGTTGGTCGTGCCACCGCCGGCACCTGCGCCAAACGGACACTTCGCTTCGATTTTGTCGCCACTCATTCGGATTCTCCAGCCTTGTTGGATGACAGAAAGTCTGATGGCTGCGAGGCACGAACCGAGCGTCAACGCAGCGCCCGGAAATTCTCTTGCAAACATGTCGCAGGTGCGACTAGCAAAGCTGTATCCCGGCGATAGCCTGGACCCGACATGCGGTTCAAGGGCGCCCGGCCGCCGACTGGCGCGTCGGCCGGAAGCGGACCGCCGCGCGTGCGCCTGCGCCATTGGTTCACGGGGCGACACCCGCAACCGAGGGTCGGGCGCGCCTCGACGACCCGAGGGCGCTACCTACAATGAACCGGCTCCCCTCCCCGGATCGCCCTCATGACCGCCGCGTTGCTGACCACCTCCCTGACCTCGCTGCCGTTGCTGGCCCGTGGCAAGGTGCGCGACAACTACGCTGTTGGCGCCGATCGGCTGCTGATGGTCGCGACCGACCGCCTGAGCGCCTTCGATGTCGTCATGGGCGAGCCGATTCCGGGCAAGGGCCGGCTGCTGACCGAGATGGCGCTTTTCTGGTTCGCGCGCATGGCCGAGATCGTCCCCAACCACCTGACCGGCGACGACCCGCTCGACGTGGTGACAGCCGACGAGCGCGACCAGGTTCGTGGCCGCTCGATGCTGGTCAAGCGGCTGCGACCGCTGCCGGTCGAAGCGGTCGTGCGGGGTTATCTCGCGGGCAGCGGCTGGAAGGAATACCGGGAGACACAGTCGGTTTGCGGCGTCGCCCTGCCGGCCGGCCTGCAGAACGCCAGCCGCCTGCCGCAGCCGATCTTCACGCCGGCCACCAAGGCGGAGATGGGCGACCATGACGAGAACATCGACTTTGCGCGGATGACGAGCCTGGTCGGCGAGGAGCTGGCGATCCAGGTCCGCGACATCTCGATCCGCCTCTACGACAGCGCCGCGGCGTTCGCCTTCGCCCGCGGCGTGATCATCGCCGACACCAAGTTCGAATTCGGGCTCGATGCCGACGGCACCCTGACGCTGATGGACGAGGTGCTCACGCCCGACTCTTCCCGCTTCTGGCCGGTCGAAGGGTACGTCGAAGGCGGCAACCCGGCGAGCTACGACAAGCAGTTCGTGCGCGACTGGCTCGAACAGGCGACCGTCGATGGCGCGCCGTGGAACAAGCGCGCCCCCGCACCACCGTTGCCCGCGGATGTCGTCGCCCGGACGACCGAGAAGTACCAGGAGGCCCTGTGGCGCCTCACCCGCTGAAGCCGTCGCGCCTGCTGCGCCGCCTGGACGCGAGCATCGAGGCGAGCCTGCACCCGGTCGCGGCCGATTGCCTGCGTGCCGAACGGGCCGTCTACCTGGCGCGCCAGGGCGCGGTGGTGCAGGTCGATGCGGTGCTCGCTGACCTGCGGCGCCGCTACGACAGCCAGCCGCGCTTCGCCGTCAGCGCCTGGATCAACCTGTGCGAGGGCATCGCCAGCCACTTCTGCGACATGGGCCTCGATGCGGCCAGGAAGGTCCGCCGCGCCCATGCCTTGGCCGAGGCCGCCGGCGTCCTGCCGCTGCGCGCCCTGACCGCCGCCTGGTCCGCCCACATGGATTACCTCGACGCCTCCTTCGAGGCCATGGCGCGCCACCTGCTGCAGGCCCTCGATCTGGCCACCACCGATCAGCACGGCGCCCGGGCGCGGGCCAGCCTGGTGGTGGCCCAGGCCTTGCATGTCGCCGGCCGAGCCGACCTCGCCCGGCCCTGGTACGAAGCGACCCGCCAGCACGCGCTCGACGACGGCGACGACGCCACCCTGGGCGCGCTGCTCCACAACTCGGCCTGGCTGCGAGCGGCCGAGTTGCGCCTATCGACGCTGCTGCACGGCCGGCATGTCGACTTCGACGACAGCGAGCACACGTTGATGAGCGCCGAGTCGACCGAACACTTCGACCGCTTCGCCGGCGTGACCAGCCTGGCCTCGCTCGCCCCCATCCTGCAGGCGCAGGTTCTCGCGGTGCTCGACCGTCCCCGTGAGGCGATCGTTCTCTACGACCGCTATTTCGACGCCGCCTGCAAGGACGGTGTCAGCCGGACGATCGAGGCCGACCTGCTCGCCGACCGCGCCTGGTGTCATCTGGCGGTGGGCGAGGTCGACGCGGCCCGGCGGTACTCGGACGCGGCGTTAGAGCGCATCGATGCGGCCAGCCACTGCGTCGACCGGATGCTCGCCCACAAGCGGCTGGCGCAGGTATTCGCGGCGCTCGGTGACGAGGTCCGCGCTGCAGCGCAGGAAGCGGCGACTGCCGAGGCCTGGGCAGGGCATCGTCGCGAGCAGGAGCGGATCTTGTCGGCGCTCGAAGGGTTGCTGGACGTGTACCGGCCGCGTGTCGGGGTCGTGACGGGCAGAAGCTGATCCGGCAGGCGTCAGAAGATCGCCATGCTCAACTTGCGCCGGTAGGCGTCCTTGACGGGGTCGGCGCGCGGGGCGACCTGCTTGCCCTGCACTTCCAGCACGCCCTTGGGCGCGGCGGCGTCCTTGTCGGTCGGCGCAGCGGGGCCTTCCATCACCTCCAGGATCGCGACATAGGTCTTGCGTGCCAGGCCGTCGCGCCAGGCCTTGTCGCGCATGATGATCTCGAGC